>NZ_JZRD01000069.1:0-579 GCF_000963995.1 Pantoea sp. SM3 | reverse complement strand
GAGTGAACCGCAACGGTCTTGATGCCTAATTCTTTACACGCGCGGAGAATACGCAGAGCGATCTCACCGCGGTTAGCAATGACAATTTTATCCAGCATGCTTCGCCTCGTTATTCGATGACGACGAGCGGCTCGTCAAATTCAACCGGCTGGCCGCTTTCCACCAGGATCGCCTTCACAACGCCGGATTTATCGGCTTCGATCTGGTTCATCATTTTCATCGCTTCAACGATGCACAGGGTATCGCCTGCGTTGACTTTCTGGCCCACTTCCACGAAGGCTTTCGCATCCGGGCTTGGGGTACGGTAGAAAGTGCCGACCATCGGCGAACGCACGATGTGGCCGGTGATTTCCGGCTTAGCGGCTTCAGCCGGCGCAGCGGCTGCAGGTGCAACGGCGGTCGCCAGAGCAGGCTGCTGCATCACTGGCGCAGCGTAAGCCTGTTGCATAACCGGGTAGCCAGCGTTCGCAGGTGAACGGCTGATACGAACTGACTCTTCGCCTTCAGAGATTTCCAGCTCGGAGATGCCAGACTCTTCTACCAGTTCGATCAGTTTCTTAATTTTACGAATATCCATGA
>NZ_JZRD01000068.1:0-1802 GCF_000963995.1 Pantoea sp. SM3 | reverse complement strand
TATACGCCACCTCGCAACAGCAGCTTAAGGCGCTGATTGCATAGCTCTTTAACAATTTATCAGACAATCTGTGTGGGCACTCGCAGGATTGATATCAGCGTCTCCGGACGTAAAAAATATCAAGTCTCACGAGTGAACACATAATGAAATTCATTATGACGTTTTACAGATGAGCATCGCTGCACTTGTTGCAGCAAATCAAACTTTAAATTGAAGAGTTTGATCATGGCTCAGATTGAACGCTGGCGGCAGGCCTAACACATGCAAGTCGAACGGTAGCACAGAGAGCTTGCTCTCGGGTGACGAGTGGCGGACGGGTGAGTAATGTCTGGGAAACTGCCCGATGGAGGGGGATAACTACTGGAAACGGTAGCTAATACCGCATAACGTCTTCGGACCAAAGTGGGGGACCTTCGGGCCTCACACCATCGGATGTGCCCAGATGGGATTAGCTAGTAGGTGGGGTAATGGCTCACCTAGGCGACGATCCCTAGCTGGTCTGAGAGGATGACCAGCCACACTGGAACTGAGACACGGTCCAGACTCCTACGGGAGGCAGCAGTGGGGAATATTGCACAATGGGCGCAAGCCTGATGCAGCCATGCCGCGTGTATGAAGAAGGCCTTCGGGTTGTAAAGTACTTTCAGCGGGGAGGAAGGCGATGTGGTTAATAACCGCATCGATTGACGTTACCCGCAGAAGAAGCACCGGCTAACTCCGTGCCAGCAGCCGCGGTAATACGGAGGGTGCAAGCGTTAATCGGAATTACTGGGCGTAAAGCGCACGCAGGCGGTCTGTCAAGTCGGATGTGAAATCCCCGGGCTTAACCTGGGAACTGCATTCGAAACTGGCAGGCTAGAGTCTTGTAGAGGGGGGTAGAATTCCAGGTGTAGCGGTGAAATGCGTAGAGATCTGGAGGAATACCGGTGGCGAAGGCGGCCCCCTGGACAAAGACTGACGCTCAGGTGCGAAAGCGTGGGGAGCAAACAGGATTAGATACCCTGGTAGTCCACGCCGTAAACGATGTCGACTTGGAGGTTGTGCCCTTGAGGCGTGGCTTCCGGAGCTAACGCGTTAAGTCGACCGCCTGGGGAGTACGGCCGCAAGGTTAAAACTCAAATGAATTGACGGGGGCCCGCACAAGCGGTGGAGCATGTGGTTTAATTCGATGCAACGCGAAGAACCTTACCTACTCTTGACATCCACGGAATTTGGCAGAGATGCCTTAGTGCCTTCGGGAACCGTGAGACAGGTGCTGCATGGCTGTCGTCAGCTCGTGTTGTGAAATGTTGGGTTAAGTCCCGCAACGAGCGCAACCCTTATCCTTTGTTGCCAGCGGGTTATGCCGGGAACTCAAAGGAGACTGCCAGTGATAAACTGGAGGAAGGTGGGGATGACGTCAAGTCATCATGGCCCTTACGAGTAGGGCTACACACGTGCTACAATGGCGCATACAAAGAGAAGCGACCTCGCGAGAGCAAGCGGACCTCATAAAGTGCGTCGTAGTCCGGATTGGAGTCTGCAACTCGACTCCATGAAGTCGGAATCGCTAGTAATCGTAGATCAGAATGCTACGGTGAATACGTTCCCGGGCCTTGTACACACCGCCCGTCACACCATGGGAGTGGGTTGCAAAAGAAGTAGGTAGCTTAACCTTCGGGAGGGCGCTTACCACTTTGTGATTCATGACTGGGGTGAAGTCGTAACAAGGTAACCGTAGGGGAACCTGCGGTTGGATCACCTCCTTACCTGAAGATACCTTCCCGCGCAGTGCTCACACAGATTGTCTGATAGAAAAGTAA
>NZ_JZRD01000067.1:0-9483 GCF_000963995.1 Pantoea sp. SM3 | reverse complement strand
GGAGAAAAAACTCGGCCTGCACGAGAAGTAATCGCAGCGCAGAGCAAACAAAGGCCGGTTAATCCGGCCTTTTTCATTTTTGTTACCTTTGAGGTTGCATAATGGATTGGCGTTTTTTACAAGCGAACAAAGAGGCGCGCTGGGCATTTTATCTGACGCTGGCGTATCTCGCCGTCTGGGGCCTCAGCGCCTGGCTGGGCGGCAATGAGAGCGGAATCACCGGATTACCGCACTGGTTTGAGCTCTCCTGCATTTTCGCCCCGCTGCTGTTTATTTTCCTTTGCTGGTTGATGGTTCGCCTGTTGTATCGCGATATGTCGCTGGAGGATCAAGATGGACAGTGAAATCATTCTGCCTTTGTTAGCCTATCTGGTACTGATCGCCGGATTGTCGGTGTTTGCGATGCGCAAACAGCGTCAGGGCAATTTCCTCACCGAATACTTCCTCGGCAGCCGTTCAATGGGTGGCTTTGTGCTGGCCATGACTATCACCACCACCTACATCAGTGCTAGTTCGTTTATTGGCGGGCCGGGTGCTGCCTATAAATATGGTCTTGGCTGGGTATTGCTGGCGATGATTCAGGTGCCGGCGGTGTGGCTCTCGCTCGGTGTACTAGGGAAAAAATTTGCCATTCTGGCGCGGCGCTACAATGCGGTGACATTGAATGACATGCTGTATGGCCGTTATGGCAGCACACTGCTGATTTGGCTCTCCAGTATTAGCTTGTTGGTGGCCTTTGTTGGTGCGATGACCGTGCAGTTCATTGGTGGCGCGCGTCTGCTGGAAACGGCAGCAGGTATTCCCTACGACACCGGCCTGCTAATTTTCGGCGGCACTATTGCGTTGTATACCGCGTTTGGCGGCTTCCGTGCCAGCGTACTCAACGATGCGATGCAAGGTCTGGTGATGCTGATCGGCACCTTCCTGCTGCTTTTCGCGGTGATCCATCAGGCAGGCGGACTGGAAACGGCCGTGACCAAGCTGCGCACTATTGATCCACAGCTGGTCTCCCCGGAAGGCGTAGGCAATGTCATCAACCCGACTTTTCTCAGCTCCTTTGCCGTATTGGTGTGCTTTGGCGTGATTGGCTTACCGCATACTGCGGTGCGCTGTATTTCGTATAAAGACAGTAAAGCCATGCATCGCGGCATCATTCTGGGCACCATTGTCGTGGTGATTCTGATGCTCGGCATGCATCTGGCGGGGGCGTTAGGTCGTGCCATTCTGCCGGATCTCACTATTCCGGATCGCGTGATCCCGACACTGATGATCACCGTGTTGCCGCCAATGGCCGCCGGCGTGTTTCTCGCTGCACCGATGGCAGCGATCATGTCGACGATTAACGCGCAGCTGCTGCAATCCTCCGCTACGCTGATCAAAGATCTCTATTTGCGTATTGCACCACAGCACAGCGAGAATGAATCGCGCCTGCGGATGCTATCCGGCACCATCACTTTCGTGCTGGGCATATTGCTGTTACTGGCGGCATGGAATCCACCGGATATGATTATCTGGCTCAATCTGCTGGCCTTTGGCGGACTGGAAGCCGTGTTCCTCTGGCCGCTGGTATTGGGACTGTATTGGGAGCGTGCTAACTCGACAGGTGCTATCAGCGGCATGGTGGTCGGCGCGGCTTGCTATACCTTGCTCGCCAGCCTGAACATTGAACTATGGGGCTTCCACCCTATCGTTCCCTCATTGACCTTAAGCCTGCTGGCCTTCGTGGTGGGTAATTTGTTTGGCAGCACGCCTGAAGCGCGTCACGCTGCAGTGAAATAAAGAGAAACGCTATGCCTTGGATTCAAATCAAAATTAACAGTACCGGCGAAAATGCCGAGCCGCTCAGCGATGCGCTGATGGACGTGGGCGCCGTCTCGGTGACGTTTCAGGATACCCATGACAACCCGGTTTACGAACCGCTGCCGGGTGAAACACGCTTATGGGGCGATACGGATGTGATTGGTCTGTTCGACGCCGAAACCGAGATGGACGATGTGGTGGCTGAACTGAGTCAACATCCACTGCTGGGATCGCATTTCCATCACAAGATCGAGCAGATCGAGGATAAAGACTGGGAACGTGAATGGATGGATAACTTCCACCCGATGCGTTTCGGTGAACGTTTGTGGATCTGCCCGAGCTGGCGGGACGTGCCGGATCCGAATGCCGTCAACGTGATGCTGGATCCTGGCCTGGCGTTTGGTACCGGCACCCATCCGACCACTTCGCTCTGTCTCACCTGGCTCGATGGGCTCGATCTGCAAGGCAAAACCGTGATCGATTTTGGCTGTGGATCCGGCATTCTCGCTATAGCCGCCCTCAAATTGGGCGCGTCGCAGGCTATCGGGATTGATATTGATCCACAGGCTATTCAGGCCAGCCGTGACAATGCGGAGCGCAATGGCGTTTCTGATCGTCTGTCGCTCTATCTGCCGCATCAACAACCTGAAAACCTGCAAGCTGATGTCGTTGTCGCCAATATCCTCGCAGGCCCGCTACGTGAACTGGCGCCGCTGATTAGCGTATTGCCAAAAGCGGGCGGACATCTGGGATTATCAGGCGTATTAGCCAGCCAGGCCGAAGGGGTGTGCGAAGCCTATGTTGAGCGCTTCGAACTTGATCCGGTGGCGGAAAAAGAGGAGTGGTGCCGTATTACTGGCGTGCGTCGCTAAGCTTGATCACCGGCTGGCTTCGCTGGCCGGTTTGCTGTCTGGCCACCCTAACGGTGAAAGGGATTCACTCTCTGCAGAAAAGCCGCAAATCTGCTACCTAAAAGCAACTAAATTAGTACATTTAATAATCACATCGCCGTCATTTCTCTGGCTAATTACCGAATGTGGCGGTTTTTATGTTGTGTTTTTGGGCGTGATTTAAGAAAAACTTTTGCTCACAATTTCATCATAAATTTTTAATATACTGAATTATATAGATTATTAGTTGTATCATTGCTGTTAAGGTCGATTCCCTTGCCGATTGACGGCGAATTGTTCAAAGTTTGGCCTTTCATCTTCGTTAAAAAATGCGTAATATACGCCGCCTTGCGAACAGTTAGGGTCACTTCTTTTTCATGCGCATTGGACACCATCAGCTACGTAATCGACTCATCGCTGCACCTATGGCTGGCGTTACCGATAAGCCATTTCGCACCTTGTGTTACGAGAACGGCGCGGGTATGACTGTCTCCGAGATGCTGTCATCAAACCCAGAAGTTTGGGCCAGTGATAAATCCCGTTTGCGTATGGTGCATAGTGACGAGCCTGGAATCCGTGCCGTGCAAATTGCCGGTTGCGATCCTGATGAGATGGCTGCTGCCGCGCGCATAAATGTGGCGTCTGGCGCGCAGGTTATTGATATCAACATGGGCTGCCCGGCTAAGAAAGTGAATCGTAAGATGGCTGGCTCAGCACTGCTGCAGCATCCGTCACTGGTGGAGTCCATCCTCCGTGCGGTAGTGAATGCGGTTGATGTACCGGTTACGCTGAAGATTCGTACCGGCTGGGACAAAGAAAATCGTAATTGTGTAGAGATTGCCCAATTGGCTGAACGCTGTGGCATTCAGGCTCTCACCATTCATGGCCGCACGCGCGCCTGTTTGTTTGAGGGGCACGCTGAATACGACAGCATTCGGACAGTTAAGCAGAGCGTTTCCATTCCGATTATCGCGAATGGTGACATTACTGACCCGCATAAAGCCAGAGCGGTGCTCGACTATACCGGAGCCGATGCTCTGATGGTTGGTCGCGCTGCTCAGGGAAGACCGTGGATCTTCCGGGAAATCCAGCATTATCTGGACACAGGGGAGCTGCTGGCACCGAAGCCGCTGGCTGAAGTGAAGCAAATGCTGATTGGACATATACGGGAACTGCACGACTTTTATGGTCAGCGCAAGGGATACCGTATTGCTCGTAAACACGTTTCCTGGTATTTGCAGGAAAGTGCTCCTGATGACCAGTTTCGGCGCACATTCAACGCCATAGAGGATGCCAGCGAACAGCTGGAGGCGTTGGAGGCATACTTCGAAAATCTTGCGTAAACGAAATAAAGAGCTGAAAGAACTATGTTCGAACAACGCGTAAATTCTGATGTACTGACCGTTTCTACCGTTAACTCACAGGATCAGGTGACGCAAAAGCCACTTCGTGATTCGGTAAAACAGGCACTGAAGAACTATTTTGCTCAACTGAATGGTCAGGATGTAAGTGATCTGTATGAGCTGGTATTGGCTGAAGTTGAGCAGCCTCTGTTGGACATGGTGATGCAGTACACCCGTGGCAACCAGACCCGTGCAGCTCTAATGATGGGTATCAACCGTGGTACCCTGCGTAAGAAGCTGAAAAAATACGGCATGAACTAATTGTTCTTTGCTGCGCTAACGCCAACCCTCGGGTTGGCGTTTTTGTTTGTGCCTCACCAATAGTTTCACTACGTTAGCAACGGATGAAACAATTGTCGCGGATATGGTAACGATAGTTGCAATTGCATCCGTGATATTTTGTCTCTCTTACCGCACGTCTTTTGCCCCTTTTTAGCGCCAGCTTTGTGCGTCATAACGCCCGCCATGCCGCTTTCCCAGTGATCCTGCACTGTTTCTACCGTAACCCTGCAAACGCATACATTTTATCCTGAGTGATGGCTCACACTGCTTCCATATAGTGAAACTATTTGCACTATTTGTGATCGCGTCGTCTCGTCATGCAGCCTTTTGGTGCGCGATAGTAGCCAAAATTTCTGGATGCGTCCTTTTATTAAAAGATCTTTCCAGTGAATTCAGGATTCTGCAAACCTGGCATTACCTTTGCAGAGTCGTGGATGGCTAACCGCCTCAGACAGAAAAAAGCGCACATTAAAGTGCGCGCAAACATAACAACACACGATCTCGCCACACAGGATGCTTTATGAAAAAGATGATGCTTTCCACCCTGGTCGCTGCAGCCTCGCTGTTCGCCGTTACTCAACAAGCGCACGCAGGCACCACGCTGGATGCCATTAAAAAGAAAGGTTTCGTACAGTGCGGTATCAGCGATGGCCTGCCAGGCTTCTCCTACGCTGATGCCAGCGGCAAATTTACCGGAATCGACGTGGATGTCTGCCGCGCTGCTGCGGCTGCGGTATTTGGTGATGCCAGCAAGGTGAAATACACCCCGCTGACGGCTAAAGAGCGTTTCACTGCGCTCCAGTCTGGTGAAGTTGACATCCTGTCTCGTAATACCACCTGGACCTCTTCACGTGATGGTGGCATGGGCTTCTTGTTCGCTGGTGTGAACTACTATGACGGCATCGGCTTCCTGACCCATAAGAAAGCGGGCCTGAAAAGCGCCAAAGAGCTGGATGGTGCCACCGTCTGTATTCAGGCCGGTACCGATACTGAGCTGAACGTGGCTGACTACTTCAAAGCCAACAAAATGCAGTACACGCCAGTGACCTTCGACCGCTCGGATGAGTCAGCGAAAGCGCTCGACAGTGGCCGCTGCGATACCCTCTCTTCTGACCAGTCTCAGCTGTATGCACTGCGTGTGAAACTCGGCAAGCCAGACGATTTCATCGTGCTGCCAGAAGTGATCTCTAAAGAGCCGCTGGGTCCAGTGGTACGTCGTGGTGATGACGACTGGTTCACCATCGTTAAATGGTCTCTTTACGCCATGCTGAACGCAGAAGAAATGGGCGTGAGCTCTAAGAATGTTGATCAGATGGCGGCTAAGCCAACTACTCCGGATATGGCTCACCTGTTGGGTGCAGAAGGTGACTTCGGTAAAGACCTGAAACTTGATAATAAATGGGCTTACAACATCATCAAACAGGTCGGTAACTATCAAGAAGTGTTCGATCGCAACGTGGGTAAAGACAGCGCACTGAAAATCGCGCGTGGCCAGAATGCACTCTGGAACCAGGGCGGCATCCAGTACGCTCCACCAGTACGCTAAGTCTGTTCTGCCAGTCGGGCACCGCACCCTGCGGTGCCCAAGCGTTTTCTTCACTGAGGTTTCAACATGTCACAACGCCCAACCGTAAAGAGGGATTTTTCGTTTGGTAATCCTACGGTTCGCGCCTGGCTTTACCAGATCATCGCGATTGTGGCCGTGCTTGCTGTAGTGGGATATCTGGTCCACAACACAGTAATCAACCTGGCCAACCGCGGCATCACATCCGGTTTCGGATTTCTTGAGCGCAATGCCGGTTTCGGCATCGTCCAACACCTGATCGATTACACCGAAGGCGATACTTACGCGCGCGTGTTTATGGTGGGGTTGACCAACACCCTGCTGGTTTCTGCGCTCTGCATTGTGTTTGCCTCCATCCTGGGCTTCGCTGTGGGGCTCGCACGCCTGTCTGAAAACTGGCTGCTGCGTAAACTCTCGACCATCTACATCGAGACGTTTCGTAATATCCCACCGCTGCTGCAGATCTTCTTCTGGTACTTTGCGGTATTGCGTAACCTGCCAGGGCCACGTCAGGCACTCAATGCGTTTGATCTGGCGTTTGTCAGTAACCGCGGTTTGTATATTCCGTGGCCCGAGTATGCGCCGGGCACCTGGCCATTCCTGATTGCACTGGCACTGGCCATCCTCGGCAGCGTTGCGCTTTTCCGCTTCAACCGTAAGCATCAATTAAAGACCGGCCAGTTACGCCGCACGTGGCCCGCCGCTGCAGGTTTGATTGTGCTGTTACCACTGATTGCACACACATTGTTTGGTGCCGCAACGCATTGGGATGTACCAGAACTGCGCGGATTCAACTTCCGTGGCGGCTTTGTGATGATCCCGGAGCTGGCGGCGCTAACGGTGGCGCTGTCTGTGTATACCTCATCGTTCATTGCGGAAGTGATTCGCTCCGGGATTCAGTCCGTGCCGCACGGTCAGAATGAAGCAGCTCGCTCACTGGGTCTGCCAAATCCTGTCACGATGCGCCAGGTCATCATTCCGCAGGCAATGCGCGTGATCATCCCACCGTTAACCAGCCAGTATCTCAATATCGTTAAGAACTCATCATTGGCGGCGGCCATTGGCTATCCCGATATGGTGTCGTTGTTTGCCGGTACCGTGCTGAACCAAACTGGCCAGGCGATTGAAACTATCGCGATCACCATGGCGGTCTATCTGATCATCAGCCTGCTCATTTCACTGCTGATGAACCTCTACAACCGCAAAATTGCGCTAGTTGAGCGATAAGAGAACGGGATCATTATGTCTGTTACCACACACGATACATCGCCTGCACCCAGCAATCCCTTAGGGAAAGCCTGGCTGTGGGCGCGCAAAAATTTGTTCTCCAGCTGGCTGAATACCCTGCTCACGTTGTTCAGCTTCTGGATTATCTGGAGTGTGATTCCACCGGCGCTGGAGTGGCTGATTTTCCAGGCCAACTGGATTGGCGAAACACGTGCAGATTGCACCAAAGCAGGTGCATGCTGGGTATTCATCCACGCACGTTTTGGCCAGTTTATGTATGGACTTTATCCGCACGAACTGCGCTGGCGCATTAATCTGGCGTTAGTGGTTGGCTTAGTGTCGATTATTCCCATGTTCATTAAGTCAATGCCACGCCGTGGTCGCTATATTGCCTGCTGGGCGGTGATCTACCCGATCGTTGTCTGGCTGCTGATGTATGGCGGCTATCTGGGGCTGGATCGCGTGGAAACCCGCCAGTGGGGCGGCCTGACGCTAACGCTGATTATTGCCTCAATTGGCATCGCCGGCGCACTGCCGTTGGGGATTCTGCTGGCGCTGGCTCGTCGTTCAAAAATGCCTGTGGTTCGCACCCTGTCAGTCATTTTCATCGAGTTCTGGCGCGGTGTACCCTTGATTACCGTGCTGTTTATGTCATCGGTGATGCTGCCGCTGTTTATGGCTGAGGGCACAACCATCGACAAGCTGGTGCGTGCGCTGGTTGGGGTAATTCTCTTCCAGTCCGCTTATGTTGCAGAAGTGGTGCGTGGCGGCCTGCAAGCGCTGCCAAAAGGGCAGACTGAAGCAGCAGAATCACTGGCACTCGGCTACTGGAAAACGCAGATGCTGGTTATTCTGCCGCAGGCACTCAAGCTGACCATCCCCGGATTAGTGAATACCATCATCGCACTGTTTAAAGATACCAGCCTGGTGATCATCATCGGCCTCTTCGATCTCTTCAGTAGCGTGCAGCAAGCCACCGTTGACCCCACCTGGTTGGGTATGTCGACCGAAGGCTATGTGTTTGCTGCCATGGTTTACTGGATTTTCTGTTTTAGCATGTCGCGCTATAGCCAGCATCTGGAGAAGCGCTTCCACACCGGGCGTAAATCGCACTGAGGTTTTACATGACACAAATTATGACTAATGCGGCTGACGCCATGATGATTACGCTCGAAAACGTGAATAAATGGTACGGTCAGTTCCATGTTCTTAAAGATATTAACTTACTGGTGAAACCCCGCGAACGCATTGTTCTTTGCGGGCCTTCGGGATCCGGGAAATCGACGACTATTCGTTGCATCAATCATTTAGAAGAGCATCAACAAGGCCGTATCGTAGTAGATGGCATCCATCTTAATGATGATGTGCGCAATATTGAGCGTGTACGCACCGAAGTCGGCATGGTATTCCAGCATTTCAATCTGTTCCCGCATCTTACTGTGTTGCAAAACTGCACGTTGGCACCGATTTGGGTGCGTAAGATGCCGAAGAAAGAAGCGGAAGAGTTAGCGATGCATTATCTGCAACGCGTGCGTATCGCGGAACATGCCCATAAGTTTCCAGGACAGTTGTCAGGAGGGCAGCAACAACGTGTGGCGATCGCGCGTTCGCTGTGTATGAAACCGAAAATCATGCTGTTCGATGAACCCACCTCAGCACTCGATCCAGAAATGGTGAAAGAGGTTCTCGATACCATGATTGGTCTGGCAGAAGATGGTATGACGATGTTATGCGTGACGCACGAGATGGGCTTTGCGCGTACTGTGGCGGACCGGGTGATCTTTATGGATCGCGGAGAGATCGTTGAGGAAGCGCCGCCGCAGGAGTTCTTCGCGAATCCTAAATCAGAGCGTACACGCGCCTTCCTTTCTCAAGTTATCCATTGATATTCAATGAGCTACTTAAGCCTCTGCGCAATCTGGCAGAGGCCTTTTTACGACCGTAATATTATTTCGCATTAACTCATTTCGACGTTTTTGGCGAATCTTGAGCCTGGTTGCGAGTTTTAAACATACAAAAAAGCCCTGAACTTTCGTTCAGGGCTTCTGTGTTTGATGCCTGGCAGTTCCCTACTCTCGCATGGGGAGACCCCACACTACCATTGGCGCTACGGCGTTTCACTTCTGAGTTCGGCATGGGGTCAGGTGGGACCACCGCGCTAAAGCCGCCAGGCAAATTCTGTCATTTACCGAACTCACGCTTTAAAACTGGTGCTGATACCCAGAGTCGAACTGGGGACCTCACCCTTACCAAGGGTGCGCTCTACCAACTGAGCCATATCAGCACACTTTAATTTGATGCCTGGCAGTTCCCTACT
>NZ_JZRD01000066.1:0-1182 GCF_000963995.1 Pantoea sp. SM3 | reverse complement strand
TATTTCATTTTCGGTTTTCAGATGCGCTCCGCTTATTGGGGATATACACAGTGTATCGCGATAAGCGGCGCGCAGATATAAGCACCAAAAAAAACCGCCCGGAGGCGGTTAAATCAGCGGGGTGGCGCCCCGGTCGGGCGGAATGTCTCTGTCGCCGCCCGGCACCTCGTCTTCATGACCGGGCGCCGGCTCGTGGTCCGGCAGCGGGGTCGCATCGTCAGGCATCGGCTGGTCAGACATGCTATTTTCCACCCTTCTGCTTCATGGTATCGCTGTCCCTGGTGTCTTTTTTGTTGCCCGCGGGCAGCTTGCTGTGGTCGGCGTCTTTGCCATCCTTCACATTTTTATCGTTACGGTCAGCCATGTTTACCTCCGTCACCCGGTATCGGGTAACGTTAAGTTTAGCCGCGTGACGGTACCGGAAGGTGAATAAATATCCGGTCTGTGACTTAAGCGTAAAAACCGCTCATTGCGCGGGCGGTGAAAGCGAGGCGTCCCGCGCCTCGGTCATGCTGTCGTCCACGCACAGACGGCAGATGCAGGCCCGTATCTTCAGCTGATGTGACGCAATCTGATACGCGTGCCGGTAGTTCACGGCCGAGCCCAGGAACTGACGCTCCGGGTGGTCCTCCAGGCACACGCAGCCCTTCACGTGAAGCTGTTCCTGCTGCTCCATTCTCAGCAGATAATAAAACTGCCACATACGCGGCCTCCTTCCATGATAAAAGGAGCAATGTATGCCTGAATATATAACGAAGGAATTAATTTCTGATGCGATTTAAGCGCGGGATAAGCGGAGAGTGTCGTCCCTGACAGGTTCTCCGGCCGGTACACGCCTGAGCGCGACCGCTGAGGTCATCTTCATCGTCGTCTTCCGGCCAGAGCCGGACTATGTCCTCTGGCGTCAGTTCTTCTCGTCGTTCAGGCCCGCAAGGGTCTGCAGGTACGGCACGTGCCGGACGGCCTGCTCCGGCTCGTGGAAGCTCTTCAGCCAGCTTCTGGCTTCGGATATTTCAGTGAGCCGGTTATCGCTGCCGCCGGCCTCCGCCATGTGTCCGAGCTCGGCAATAAGCGATTGCACGCTTATTTCCTTTTCGCCCAGCGCCAGGCTCAGTGCCGCCTCGCCAATAATGACGTGCCCTTTCCCGTCGTGTTGAATAGACAAATTTACTACCTCCGTTT
>NZ_JZRD01000065.1:0-14223 GCF_000963995.1 Pantoea sp. SM3 | reverse complement strand
GCTGCACTTTGAGCTGCGTCCCGGTACGGCCGCAGACGTGATGCAGACTGACCTGATTATCGACAGTCAGAAGCTCACGTACATGAATCAGCAGCCGGTGTGGAAGCGCTTTACCTGGCCTGCCGACACCGAAGCGCCGGGCGCATCGCTGAGCTGGATAAGCACGAAGGCCGGCACCCGCCAGTACGGCGACATGCCGGGCAGCTGGGGCTGGATTCGCCTGCTGGATAAAGCCCGGGTCAGCGCCAATCCGGGCATCAGCAGCAGCTGGCAGCTCACCTGGCAGGCTCCCGACGGTCGCCCGCTGAACTACATTCTGCGCACCGAAGCGGGTGAGGGGCCACTGGCGCTGCAGAAGCTGCGCAACTTCACGCTCCCGAACGATATTTTCATTATCAGTGACACACAGGACGTGCCGGATGAAACCTTTGTCAGCGAGGAAGACTCATGACCCTGCAATCCCTGATTAACACCTGCGGTGCGGATAAGAACCATCTTCGCGCGCTGGCGACGGAGTCAGTCTCTCAATGGGAGCCGTGGCTGAAGCCCTGGAGGACACTAAGACTCTTTAGCGTCAAACTCACACAAATCTTCGATCAGGCAAGATCCACAGCGCGGTTTGCGTGCCACGCAGGTGTAGCGGCCGTGCAGGATCAACCAATGGTGGCAATCGACTTTAAAAGCGGATGGCACCACTTTAATCAGCTTGTCTTCGACTTCTTCGACATTTTTGCCGGGCGCAAAACGGGTGCGATTGCTGACGCGGAAAATATGGGTATCCACCGCAATGGTTGGCCAGCCAAAGGCGGTATTCAGCACTACGTTAGCGGTTTTGCGACCGACGCCAGGCAGGGCTTCTAATGCCGCGCGATCTTCCGGGACTTCGCCACCATGCTGTTCGATGAGAATGCGGCAGGTTTTGATCACATTCTCCGCTTTGCTATTAAACAGGCCGATAGTTTTGATGTATTCCTTCACGCCATCCACGCCTAACGCCAGCACCGCAGCAGGGGTGTTGGCCACAGGATAGAGCTTTGCGGTGGCCTTATTGACGCTGACATCCGTCGCTTGTGCCGAGAGCAGCACCGCAATCAACAGCTCAAACGGTGAACTGAAATTCAGTTCCGTGGTGGGATGGGGGTTATCATCACGCAGGCGCGTGAGAATTTGCAGCCGCTTATCCTTGTTCACACGGCCTTCCCGGTTTCGCCTTGCGGCGCGATTTCAGGTTCCGATGCTCGCAGGGCGGCGCGCTGCTTCATTTTCTGATCGATCAGGTATTTACCCGCCAGCAGCATACCTAAACCGATAAACGCACCTGGCGGCAACATCGCCAGCAACATCGGTGAATCAAAATGAAAGACTTCAATGCGCAGTGCTTTAGCCCACGGCCCCAGCAGTTGGTCCGCGCCATTAAACAGCGTGCCACTGCCGATCAACTCACGAATCGAACCTAACGTCACCATCGCGCAGGTCGCGCCCATGCCAATGGCAAATCCATCCAGCGCGGAGAGCGGGATGCTGCTTTTCGACGCCACCGCTTCAGCGCGGCCCACCACAATACAGTTGGTCACGATCAGGGGAATAAAGATGCCCAATGACTGATACAGGCCATAAGCGTAAGCATTAATCAGCATCTGTACACAGCTCACCACCGAAGCGATGATCATCACGTAAATAGGGATGCGGATTTCAGCCGGCACCCAACGACGCGAAGCCGAAATAGCGCTATTGGTGATGGTCAGCACTAAGGTGGTGGCCAGGCCTAGGCCGAGGGCGTTAGTGGCGGTTGAGGTCACGGCCAGCAATGGGCACAGACCCAGCAGCTGCACTAATGCGGAGTTATTTTTCCACAGGCCGCCAACCAGCAGGTTTTTCGCTTCACTCATGGTGCATCTCCACATTCAGGCAGCGAAGAGAGCTTCGCTGGCAACGTTTCAATCAGTAGTGCGGTGCGTTTGGTGGCATTGACCACCGCACGCGGAGTAATAGTGGCGCCGGTAAATTGATCAAATTCACCACCGTCTTTTTTCACCGCAAAGTTCTTGTCGTCGGCACCGTGCACCACTTTGCCGTTAAAGCTATTGATCCAGTCAGAAATACGCAGTTCGATCTTATCACCCAGGCCAGGTGTTTCATGGTGTTCCACCACACGGACGCCCAATACTTTGCCGTGAAAATCAGCACCGACCAGCATCTGAATTGCACCAGAATAGCCGTCTGGCGCGGTGGTCTCAAGCGCCGCCGCGACAGGCTGGTCACCTTTACGTGCCAGATAGAGATGATGCGGCTGGTTATTGCCTAATGCCGCCGCATCGGTGACCAGAAAACACTCTTGCTGAATATGGTTGTCATACAAATCGGTGGGCACCACCTGATCGAGCAGGTTCTTTTGCTGCAGTGCCGTCTGATGCTCCACCGTGGGCTTGGTGACATAGTTCACCACAGCAGTCACACCGGTGGTGATTACCGCAAACGCCGCCAGCGTTACAGCATTTTTTCGAATAGCATCGAACATCTTTAATCCTTGCGATGGCCGTAAACGCGCGGCTGGGTGTAGTAATCAATCAGCGGTACGCAAATGTTCGCCAACAGAACCGCGAAGGCCACACCGTCTGGATAACCACCAAAACTGCGAATCAGCCACACCAGCAAACCAATCAGTGCACCATAAACCAGACGACCACGGTTAGTCGTCGAGGCGGTGACCGGATCGGTGGCGATAAAGAACGCGCCGAGCATGGTCGCCCCGGAGAACAAATGAATCAGTGGCGAGTTGAGCGATTCCGGCGAGAACAACCAGCCAAGAGTGGCGCAGAACGCCAGCGATACGAGGAAACTGACGGGGATGTGCCAGCGAATGGCATTCTTCGCCAGTAGCAGCATGCCACCCAGCAAATAGCCGAGGTTAATCCACTGCCAGCCTAATCCCGCCAGCACGCCGGTATAAATCGGCTCAGCCAGTAACTGCTCAGCACTGTGCCCGGCACGCAGGCCGGTTTTAAAGGTATCCAGCGGTGTGGCCTGACTCATGCCATCCACGCCGATTTGTAGCTGCTGCATGGTCTCACCGGCCAGCGTATGGTTGGTGAAAATCATGCTCAGAGAATCGAGCAAACCGGGTTTGATGGATTGTAAGGAATCCGGTGGCAACCAACTGGTCATCTGCACCGGGAAGGAGATCAGTAAGACCACATAACCGACCATCGCTGGATTGAAAGGGTTTTGACCCAGACCGCCATACAGTTGTTTCGCGATGACAATGGCAAATACGGTGCCAATCACCACCAGCCACCAGGGCGCCAGCGGCGGCAGGCTGATGCCCAGCAGCAGCGCGGTGAGGAGTGCGGAGTTATCCGAGAGTGTCGGCACCACTGGCGTTTTGCGCAGACGCAAAATGGCGCCTTCGGTGATCCACGCAGTGGCGGTGGCGAGCAATACCTGAATCAGAAAACCCACTCCAAAGAAATACCACTGCGCGGCCATGCCCGGCAGCGCAGCCAGCACCACCAGCAGCATGATGTTGCCAGTGCTGCGGCGGTTGTGGGTATAAGGAGAACTTGCAATACGAAAAGCCATTTATTCCTCAGTCGTCGAAGGCTGCTGCTGCGCTTTACGCGCTTTGGCACGGGCGACCGCGGCAGCAATTGCCGCTTTACGTGGGTCGGCGGAGTCAGGAGAGGCAGCAGCCTCCACTTCAGAAGATGATTCAGGCGCGTCTTCAGCAGATGCAGAAGCTTGCTCGGCAGCTGCCGCAGCTTTCTTCGCTTTAGCGCGCGCAATGGCGGCTTCAACCGCTGCTTTACGCGGATCGATTTCAGCAGCAGGTGCTGCGTGAGTAAGTTCAGACGCTTGTGTTGCGTCAGCTGGTTCAGAAATTTGCTCAGCTGCCGCCGCAGCCTTCTTCGCTTTAGCTCGAGCAATGGCGGCTTCAACCGCTGCTTTACGTGGGTCCACTTCTGCAGCTGCTGCGTCAGCAGATTCAGAAGTCGACTCAGCTGCCGCAGCCGCTTTCTTCGCTTTGGCCCGGGCAATGGCGGCTTCAACCGCAGCTTTGCGTGGATCGACTTCAGCGGCAGGTGCTGCATCAGCAGATTCAGAAATCTGCTCAGCTGCTGCCGCTGCCTTCTTAGCTTTGGCTCGGGCAATGGCCGCTTCTACTGCCGCTTTACGCGGGTCCACTTCTGCAGCAGTTGCTGCATCAGAAGGCTCAGGTGCTTGTGGTGCGTTAGCAGATTCAGAAGTCGGCAGAGCTGCGGCAGCCGCTTTTTTCGCCTTAGCGCGCGCAATGGCGGCTTCAACCGCCGCTTTACGTGGATCAACTTCAGCGGCTGTGGCTGCATCAGCAAGCTCAGACACTTGTTCACCAGCCGCAGCCGCTTTCTTCGCTTTAGCACGCGCAATGGCGGCTTCAACCGCCGCTTTACGCGGATCGCCAGACTGGCGGCTCAGCGCCTGCGTCTCTGACTGTTTTTCCGCCTGCTGAGCTAACGCCTGCGCATGGCGAGCCTCACGCTCGGTGGTTTCCTGTTCTGGTGTTTTGGCGGCACGCGCCTTCACGCGAGCAATCGCCGCGTCACGTTCACCCTGATCGCTACGTGCCACCCGCTGTTTAGCTTCTTCATGACGCGCTTCACGCGCCAGTTTTTCCCGCTCTAAACGCGCCTGACGCGCTTCAAAACGTGCCTTCGCTTCAGCGGTGCGTTTCGCTTCGAGATCGATGGCGCGCAACTCGGCCTTCTCCTGGCGGTAATATTGCACCAGCGGGATATTGCTGGGGCAAACGTACGCACAGGCACCGCACTCAATACAGTCATCGATGTTATGGGCGCGCGCTTTCTCATGATCGCCGCCCTGGCTATACCAGAACAACTGTTGCGGCAACAGCTTCGCCGGGCAGGCATCCGCACAGGCACTGCAACGAATACAGGACTGTTCTTCTTCGTTATTGCCCATCTCACTGGCAGACGGTGCCAGAATACAGTTGGAGATTTTCACCAGCGGCACATTAAGTGATGGCAGCGTAAAGCCCATCAGCGGGCCGCCCATAATCACCATCTGCCGCGAACCTGGCGCAAAACCCACATGATGCAGAAGATGGCTCACCGGCGTGCCCAGACGTCCCCAAACGTTACGTGGTTGCGCAATGGCTTCGCCGGTCAGCGTGACGACACGTTCGGTAATCGGCTCGCCATCAATAATGGCGCGCTTTACCGCCCATGCGGTACCCACGTTCTGCATCAGCACGCCTATATCGGTGGAACGGCCGCCGTGCGGCACTTCGACACCGGTAAGAATCTGCGTCAGCTGTTTGGCGCCACCAGACGGATATTTGGTCGGTATCACGCGCAGTTGCAACTCGCGATCACCGCCCAAAGCCTGCTTCAGCGCCGCAATCGCTTCGGGTTTATTATCTTCAATGCCAATCAGCACGCGCTCTGCCTGCAATACCCAGGCGAGGATGCGACATCCCTCCAGCACTTCAGCCGCGCAGTCCTGCATCAGACGGTCATCGGCAGTTATGTAAGGTTCACATTCGGCGGCGTTGATAATCAGGGTTTTGACCCCGCGCAATCCACCGCGCAGTTTAGTGGCGGTCGGGAAGCCTGCACCACCTAAACCGGCCACGCCGGCCTCATGGATGCGCTTGACGACCTCTTCACGCGGCAGCGCGCGGAAGTCAGGTTGCGGGTCGAGCGTAGTCCAGCGGTCTTCACCATCGGCGCGCAGGAAAATACACAGCTCGGACAGACCCGAAGGGTGCGCGGTCATATGTGGCGCAATCGCTTCGATGGTGCCGGAAGTCGGCGCGTGCACCGGTAGCATGCGTCCGCTGCCAAACGTCAGCGGTTGACCACGCAGAACGTGATCGCCAGGCGACACACAAATCTCGCCTTCATGGCCGATATGCTGTTTTAACGGAATGATGAATTGTTCAGGCAGCGGTAACTGGCTTAGCGGCGTGCCGTTTGACTGGGTTTTCATCTCAGGTGGATGAATACCGCCCTGAAAATCCCACAGTTTTTCTTTGCGGAACAGTTTTAGCAGATTAAGCATGAGTTTCTACCGGGATCACCCGTACAGGAATGGTTTCGAGATCCCATTTCCAGTTGGCCGTGGTCGTGGCAACCGGACGCATTTCAATACAGTTAGTCGGGCAGGGAGCGACACACAAATCGCAGCCGGTACAGACATCGCTCAACACGGTATGCATGGCGCGGGTGGCGCCAACGATGGCATCCACTGGGCAAGCCTGAATACATTTGGTGCAGCCGATGCAATTGGCTTCATCAATCCAGGCCACGGTGCGGATCGGTTCCTGCACTTCCTCACCGCCATCCAGCGGTTGCGGTTCAACGTTAAGCAGTGCGGCCAGCTTAAGCATGGTTTGCTCGCCACCGGGGGCGCATTTATTAATGGCTTCACCGTTATTCCCCACGGCATCGGCGTACGGGCGGCAGCCGGGATAACCACATTGGCCGCACTGACTCTGCGGCAGAATACTGTCGATCTGTTCAACGATCGGATCTTCTTCTACCTCGAATCGGCGCGACGCGTAGCCGAGCAGGGCGCCAAAAACCAGGCCCAGCGCAGCAATAGCCACAATAGCAATCCAAATCGCGGTCATTAGAATTTCACCAGCCCGGTAAAGCCCATAAAGGCCAGCGCCATCAAACCTGCGGTGACTAATGCAATTGAGTTGCCCTTGAACGGCGCAGGGACGTTGGCCAATACCAGACGTTCACGCATACCGGCGAACAGCACCATCACCAGGGAGAAGCCGAGCGAGGCACTGAAGCCATAGACCGCAGCCTGCATAAAGGTATGGTTGAGATTGACGCTCAGTAAAGGGACACCCAGCACCGCACAGTTAGTGGTAATCAGCGGCAGGAAAATGCCCAGCAGGCGATAGAGTGACGGACTGGTTTTGCGCACCACCATTTCGGTGAATTGCACCACCACGGCGATCACCAGGATATACGCCAGGGTACGCAGGTACACCAGATCGAGCGGCACCAGAATCAGATGGTTCACCAGCCAGGCGCAAATCGACGCCAGGGTGATCACGAAAGTGGTGGCGAGTCCCATGCCGATGGCCGTTTCCAATTTTTTTGACACGCCCATAAAGGGGCATAGGCCGAGAAACTTCACTAACACGAAGTTGTTCACCAGCACAGTGCCAATAAAGAGAAGTAAGTAATCGGTCATTTTTTAACCTGGGAAGCCGAAAGGCGTCTATTATCCGGAATTGAGAGGTGCATCTCAACCTCTACACAAAATGTGTGGGTGTTGAGAGCACTCAGAATTAAATTCCTGACGAAACTCGCGCCGTTATGGCTGGATAAACGTCTCTTTCACACGTTGAGAGCGTTTGAAGTAGGGCACAAATACCGCCGCCGCCAGCAGTGACAACAGCAGCGTTTGAATGGCTTTGTTATCCGCCACCGGGGTGAACGCGAAGGTTTTCAACGCCAGTAACATCGTCATCAGTAACCACAGGATGTAATGACGCGGTAAACGGCGCGAACGTTTACAGAACATCCAGCAAACCCAGATGCTGTAGATCCAAACCACGCCTGCGGTGAGCAGGGAAATCGCCCATTGCGTGAACAATTGGCTGGCATGAGTGAACAACGTGGTACGCAATTCTGTATCAAACAACGGGCTCAGATACATGGCCACAACCAGCGCACTGGTCAGCATCGTCATAATCAACCAGGCCAGCGGCAATAACAGCCAGCCAGCAATACGCGGCGGGTTTACCGATTCGGTCATCTTGCGGATCCTGTAGCGAAATTAAGAAGGCGTTGAATGTCCAAACGGGGCACGCCCGACATGGACAACGCTATAGTGCAGAAAAAGGTGGGGAAAACCCATTACATTACGTAGCGCCAGACCGATTTTGGCACGCGGCCCATATCGAAGAGGCGGCCGCCGGAAACCAGTTCAGCTCGACGGTGATCGGCAGCGCGATACATATTGATGATGTCATTATCATCGGTCAGCGAATAATTGAGATGGTCGTAGAGTTTTTCCAGACTCTCAAGATTATTCACTTTGCGGAATTTCAACAGGTAATCTAGCGCAGTCATGATTGCCATTAAAAAATAGAAAACTGGGAAGTGCCCAAGTATAGGGAGCACGCGGCCAGAGTCCATACACCCGCGTTAAAAAAAATCAAAAATCAGACAACGTGAGCTAATTCGCTCATGAAAAGACACTTTTTCCTCATTTCATTATTTTAAACGCGCATTTCAGACTGAGATTAAGGCAAATTTAGCCCTGGCAGGCGGCAGGATGTGAAAAAAGCTCACACCTCAAACGCAAATGAAAGTGGTCATTCTTTTTTATGCTTAATGTGCTGATTTTCATTCTTATAAAACCTTTTTCAGGTCAATTTATCTCGGACAGTTCAGCAATTTCATGTACACGCTCTGAAACTGCAAATCACATAGTGTGCGAATAATCACAAAACTGATCATTGCTGCTGCCCGCACTCGATAACCATTCTTTACGCAACGTCTGTAATCGCTTCCAGTAGCCACCATCCTAACCGATTCTGTTTATTACATTTATTTAACCGCCATTGAAATAAATATCAGGCAAATTGTCCATATTGCTGGTACGACTTCTTCGCGAGTTAATTTCGTAACTCCTTTAATTCATTCTGTTTTGTGAGGTATGTCGCGCTTGTTTTTTTACTTTTACGCCAGGCTTAATCTGCGTTTTGTACCCCTACAGCACACTCCCTTCAGAGGAATGAAATTATGTGGAAACGTTTACTCTTAACCGCCATGGTCAGTTCAGCGCTCAGTACTTCGGTACTTGCCGCAGATATGACGGTGGGCTTCTCACAGGTTGGCTCGGAATCAGGCTGGCGTTCAGCGGAAACCAACGTGGCGAAAAGCGAAGCGCAAAAGCGCGGCATCACATTGAAAATCGCCGATGGTCAGCAGAAGCAGGAAAACCAAATCAAAGCGGTGCGGTCGTTTATCGCGCAGGGCGTTGACGCCATCTTCATCGCGCCGGTAGTGCAGACTGGTTGGGAACCGGTGCTGGAAGAAGCCAAAGATGCCAAAATTCCGGTGTTCCTGTTAGACCGCGCCATTGTGGTGAAAGATAAGTCGCTGTACATGGCGGTGGTGACCGCAGACAACGTGCTGGAAGGCAAGTTGATCGGTGACTGGCTGGTGAAAACTGTCGGTGACAAGAAGTGCAACGTGGTTGAGTTACAAGGCACCGTGGGTGCCAGCGTAGCCATCGATCGTAAGAAAGGATTTGCCGACGCCATCGCGGGCCATAACAACATTAAAGTGATCCGTTCTCAGTCCGGCGACTTTACGCGCAGTAAAGGTAAAGAGGTGATGGAGAGCTTTATCAAAGCGGAAAACAACGGCAAGAACATCTGCATGGTGTATGCGCATAACGATGATATGGCAATCGGTGCTATTCAGGCCATTAAAGAAGCGGGTCTGAAGCCAGGCAAAGATATTCTGACCGGCTCCATCGACGGTGTGCCGGATATTTATAAAGCGATGCTGGCGGGTGAAGCCAATGCCAACGTCGAGCTGACGCCAAATATGGCGGGTCCGGCTTTTGATGCGCTGGAGAAATTCAAAAAAGACGGCACAATGCCACCAAAAATCATCAAAACCGAATCGAAACTGTATCTGCCAGATTCCGCGCAGGCACAGCTCGACACCAAAAAAGGCATGGGTTACTGATCCCCGCAACCGCCCTTCGGGGCGGTTTTTCATGACGTAAGGCGAGGTAGAACCTGATGAGCACCGCAGATGCATCCGCACTCCTGACACTCAACGGTATCAGCAAAGGTTTCCCCGGCGTGAAAGCGCTGGATAATGTCTCATTCAGCATTCGCAAAGGCGAGATCATGGCGCTGCTGGGCGAAAACGGTGCCGGAAAATCCACGCTGATTAAAGTGCTGACCGGTGTTTACACCCGGGATGCCGGCACCATCACCCTGAATGGCAGTACCATTTCACCGCACAATACTGCCGATGCGCAGCAAATGGGCATCGGTACGGTTTATCAGGAGGTGAATCTCCTGCCAAATATGTCGGTGGCAGATAATCTCTACATCGGCCGCGAGCCGCGCCGCTTTGGCATGATCGACCGCAAGCGTATGGTGCGTGATGCCGATGCGCTGATGCGCAACTACGGTTTTGCGCTCGACGTGACGCGTCCCCTGGGCCATTACTCAGTCGCGATGCAGCAGATCATTGCGATTTGTCGCGCCGTGGATCTCTCCGCTCAGGTGTTAATCCTTGACGAACCTACCGCCAGCCTCGATGCCAGCGAAGTTGAAATGCTGTTCACCCTGATGGCGCAGTTGAAAGCCAGAGGAATGAGCCTGATTTTTGTCACTCATTTTCTCGACCAGGTGTATCGCATCACCGATCGTATTACCGTTTTGCGCAACGGCCAGTTTATTGCCACGCGTGATACGGCATCATTGCCGCAAATCGAATTGATCAAACTGATGCTGGGGCGCGAACTGCTGGAGACCGCCTTGCAGCGTCAGGGCAGCACGCTGAAGAGCAATCAACCGGTTGTGTCATTTAAAGATTACGGCAAGAAGGGCACCATCGAACCTTTCGACCTCGAGGTGCGTCCGGGAGAAGTAGTGGGCTTAGCCGGCTTGCTGGGATCGGGGCGCACCGAAACCGCCGAGGTGCTGTTTGGTATCCGTCGTGCGGATCGAGGCACTGCCACCATCAAAGGCAAAGTGCAGCATATTCGGACACCGGCCAAAGCCTCCCATCTGGGGATGGGATTCTGCCCGGAGGATCGTAAAACCGACGGCATCATCGGTGCGGCTTCGGTGCGTGAAAATATTATTTTAGCGCTGCAGGCACAACGCGGCTGGCTGCGTCCGATTAAACGGCGTGAACAACAGGCAATCGCAGAACGCTTTATCAAAAGCCTGGGAATTCGCACGCCACATGCCGATCAGCCAGTGGAATTACTCTCCGGCGGTAATCAGCAAAAGGTGCTGCTGTCACGCTGGCTGGTGACGAAGCCGCAATTCTTAATTCTCGACGAACCGACGCGCGGCATTGATGTTGGTGCACATGCCGAGATCATTCGTTTGATTGAAACCCTGTGCGCCGATGGACTGGCGTTACTGGTTATCTCCTCTGAACTCGAAGAGCTGGTGGGCTATGCCGATCGCGTGTTGATCATGCGCGATCTGAAGCAGGTAGCTGAAATCCCGCTGGAGCAGCTGTCGGTGGCGTCGATTGTGAATGCCATCGCCGATGGAGGAGCACAACATGCTTGAATCCCCTATGACACATCCAAAACCTGAACGGCGTAAGCCGAAGTTACCGCCAGGCATGCCGCAAATCGTTGCGCTGATTCTGGTGCTGTTGGTGGATAGCCTGGTCGCAAACAATTTTTTTGCGGTGCATATCCAGGACGGTCGCCTGTTTGGCAGCCCGATTGATATCCTCAACCGCGCTGCCCCCGTTGCCCTACTGGCAATCGGTATGACGCTGGTGATTGCCACCGGCGGGATTGATTTGTCGGTAGGTGCGGTGATGGCGATTGCGGGGGCGACGGCGGCCACGTTGACCGTTGCGGGGCACAGCCTGAGTTTTATTATCCTCGCCACCCTTGGCACCGGCCTTGCCTGCGGCTTATGGAATGGCGTGCTGGTGGCGCTACTGAAGATTCAGCCGTTTGTTGCCACGTTGATATTGATGGTGGCCGGGCGCGGTATTGCACAGCTGATTACTCAGGGTCAGATTGTGACCTTTAACAGCGACAGCCTCGGTTGGTTTGGCAGCGGCTCGCTGTGGATGCTGCCGGTTCCGGTGTGGATCACGCTGCTGGTGGCACTGTTAGTGTGGCTGCTGACGCGAAAAACCGCGCTGGGCCTGTTTATCGAAGCGGTGGGGATTAACCTGCGCGCCGCACGTAATGCCGGTGTAAATGGCTGGTTAGTGGTGATGTCCACCTATGCGATCAGCGGTGTGTGTGCAGCAGTTGCGGGCCTGATCGTGGCAGCGGATATACGTGGCGCCGATGCCAACAATGCCGGTTTGTGGCTGGAGTTGGATGCCATTCTCGCCGTCGTGATTGGTGGTGCATCGCTGATGGGCGGGCGTTTTAATCTGGTGTTGTCGCTGGTTGGCGCGCTGATTATTCAGTCGATGAATACCGGTATTTTGTTGTCTGGCTTCCCGCCGGAGCTGAATCAGGTGGTGAAAGCGGTGGTGGTGATGTGTGTGTTGTTGCTGCAATCGCCGCGCTTTATCGCCATGCTGAAAGGGAGACTTCCAAAATGATTAAACGCCATCTGCCCTTGATGATTACGCTACTGGTGTTTGTCGCCGGTTATCTGTTCTGTCTGAGTCAGTTCCCTGGCTTTGCCTCGACACGCGTGATCTGCAATATCCTGACTGATAACGCATTTCTCGGCATTATCGCCGTGGGCATGACGTTTGTGATTTTGTCAGGCGGTATCGATCTGTCAGTGGGGGCCGTTATCGCCTTTAGCGGCGTATTTTTGGCGAAAATCATCGGTGATTATCACGTCGATCCGATTCTTGCCTTCGCGATTGTGCTGGCAATGGGGGCACTATTCGGCGCCATGATGGGTTGGCTGATTGATGCACTGAAGATCCCGGCCTTTATTATTACGCTGGCGGGGATGTTTTTCCTGCGCGGTTGCAGCTATCTGGTTTCCGAAAACTCGATTCCCATCGATCATCCGCTCTATTCCACACTGTCGAGTCTGGCGTGGAAGATCCCCGGTGGTGGGCGTCTTAGCCTGCTGGCGGTGATTATGCTGGTGGTAGTGATCGGCGGGATTATCCTCGCGCATCGCACGCGTTTTGGTAATCAGGTGTATGCCATCGGCGGCAATCTGACGTCGGCGCAATTGATGGGCGTTTCTACTCGCGCCACGACCATCAAGATTTATATGCTTTCCACCACCCTGGCAACGCTGGCGGGGATCGTGTTCTCGATTTATACCTCGGCAGGCTATGCCCTGGCGGGATTAGGCGTGGAACTGGACGCGATTGCCTCAGTGGTGATCGGCGGCACCTTGTTGTCCGGCGGTGTGGGCACGGTGCTCGGCACGTTGTTTGGGGTGTTGATCCAGGGTCTGATTCAGACATGGATTAACTTCGATGGCACGCTGAGTTCCTGGTGGACAAAGATCGCCATCGGTATTCTGTTGTTTGCATTTATCGCTTTGCAACGTCTGCTAACGGTAATGTGGGATCGTCAGAAGAATGCGCCGGTTAAGCGTTTAACTTCGTAGTTGTGAGCGTCATGTTTGTTTTGAAAGGTGCGCAAACTTGCGCACCTTTTTTGTTTTGGGGCTCCGATTCGGGGATGCGGTTTTTGGTGTTCAGATTTGTGGATGTTGGGTAGGGGTTGCAGGTTTTAACGCTCATTTTTTTGAATGTTAGGTGAAGTTGCTGATGGTTCGGTGCCCGGCCCCATAAAGGCCAGCCCGATCGCAAAGAAACCCCGCATCCATGCAGATCGGCCGCGCCATCCCTGGCGCGAACGCTTTGCTCTTCGGGCTGGCCTTTATGAGGCGTTTAAGATGATCATCGCGTAGTCAGTGCAAGTATGACCATAGTGCTCAGATTCAGGGAAAGTTAGGTGGAGTTGCTGATGTTTCGGTGATCAGCCCCATAAAGGCCAGCCCGATCGCAAAGGAACCCCGCATCCTTGCAGATCGGCCGCGCCATCCCTGGCGCAAACGCTTTGCTCTTCGGGCTGGCCTTTATGGGGCAATTGAGACTGTCATTGCTGTAGTCCGCGCAAACTTGAAAGTTCTGTTCAGTCCAGGATTAAAAAACATCGCGGCAAGCCTGCATAAAGGAGACAAAGGTGGGCAGTTGAGTAAAGCGTACGCCGCAGGGATGCGGCGTCCGAGGCTACAGGGATGTATTCACGCCGACTTTACGCAACGCCCACCTTTGTCGACTGGACCGCACGTTTTTAGCCACAGCCCACCTTGACCGACTGAACCGCAGATTTTTAGCCAAAGCACTCTTCTTTAAAAGTTAGGTGGGTTTGCTGAAAATCTGGTGCACGGCCCCATAAAGGCAAGCCCGATCGCAAAGGAACCCCGCATCCATGCAGATCGACCGCGCCATCCCTGGCGCAAACGCTTTGCTCTTCGGGCTGGCCTTTATGAGGCGTTTAAGATGATCATCGCTGTAGTCAGTGCAAGTA
>NZ_JZRD01000064.1:0-343 GCF_000963995.1 Pantoea sp. SM3 | reverse complement strand
ACGGCGTCCAGCACGGCGGTTTCGGCGGCCAGCGCGTCGCCGCCGCTGCGGAAGTGCTGAATGATGTCGGCTTCAGTTGAGGACTGCTGTTCGTTAAGCTGCATAATGTTATCCGTCAGGCCCTGCGGGCAAAAGTGGCCAGGCTCAGTGCCTGAAATAAAAAACGGCCACCTCCCGGGTAGCCGCGTCCTGCGGGCGTCCTGCCACTCTCCGCACTGGTCGGAGATTCGGTCTTCAGTTTACTTATTGTTACCGCCATCAGGGCCGGTCAGGGCACCGAATGCCAGCACGTCTGCGTCGCGGCTCTCACGTGACTGTACAAACTCGCTCTGCACCTCGCCCA
>NZ_JZRD01000063.1:0-1764 GCF_000963995.1 Pantoea sp. SM3 | reverse complement strand
CAAACTCGCTCTGCACCTCGCCCAGCGCCAGGGCAATGGCTGCACGCCTTTCCGGGTTCGTCTCGCCGCCGTTCATAGCGCGAAGCTGCCGTGCCACGCCGTCTGCGCTGATGTGGTCTTCGCTGCTCAGCAGCGCGACCACCGCCTCGCCCAGCACAACGTCGGCCAGACGAGTTAAATCTGCATTATTCATACCCGCATCTTCCGGTTCGTGCCTTCCGGGCAGGATGGCAGGACGGCCATTCCGGGCGGTCCTGAATGCATGCTGCGGGTCCCGCCTCATAACACCGGGGTAACTCAGCGTTCAAACAGCATGCCGATTAGCGTCTGGTAGTGACGCTCTTCTTCCTGATTCGCTGCCACTTCAAGGCGGCGCAGCAGTTTGGTACAGATGGCTTTACGATTAAGGTTCTTGCCTGCGCGCAGGATTTCTACGACAATCTGCCCCAGCGTTTCCTGCTGGGTTGGCGCCGACGCCTTGCTGAAGTAATGCGCAATGTCGCTGGCGGAGTCCGGGAATTTCGTAACGTTCTGACGCATGGTGAACCTCTCAATGGTTAAAATGTAGTCGGCTCTGTCTGACGGTAAAGTTATACAACTAAATCAAACTTGTACAGCAATTGTGTTGTTGTACAGCTTATCTTTTTGTGCAAAAAGTGCTAAATATTACCAAACAGTAACTTAGGTAAGTATCAGCGCGCGAATGATGAGTCGATTAACGAAGGGGTTGTACAACAGTCAGAACGGTATGGTCAGCTTCCGTGTCCGGAGCGCAGGAAAGATGCCTGCCCTGTATGACCCGGGCAGGCTGAGAGATGAATTCAGTGCGTTGAGCCGTGGCCCGCGCCGGTGACCCATCTCAGCTCGTCCCGGTTGCCCGGCAGCGACTCAAACCCGCGGAGCCAGCGTCTGGCCCCTCTTATCTGCGCGCAGCGCGCAGGATTTTCCTCGGCGGCGGCCATCTCAGTCAGCTCACGGGTCAGTGAATCAACGGTAATATCCGTATTATTCATCGCCAGATGAACCGCAGCTTCGCCAATAATCAGCTGGTTTTCGTCATGATAATCATCAGGCATGCTCTGCTCTCCCTCGGCTTTATTACGGTATTTCAGTGTAGTCGCTTAATGGACTGAAAACCGGTTCCGTTTAAATACTTTTCGCGCATTATCCCGTCAGTCAGAATTATGTTCAGGCGCACAGCGATAAAAAACACCCTTAATTCAGAAGCCTGACAGGTTATCAGATGTAAATATCGGAAAATACTGAATAAACCTTATGTGTGGTCTGAAATCGTTTTCATTCTGAGGTGCCGTCTGAGCATGTCAGTGTTTCGGGATTTAATCTCAGGAGAGGATTTAATATGGCCTGAAAATATGGATGATAAGCCTGCAGGGTGCGGACTGTTAACATGCGCCGCGTATAAGAGAAATCAGTGGATAAGCCCTGAGGGTTATTCTACTTCAACATCAAAGATAATTAGGGAATAAAAATTTCCTAATTAAGCGGGCCGGGATAAAATTTACTTCCGGCCCCCGTCAGTGTGGTTTTATTTAAACTTCAGGTTTTGGGCACCGCCGGCTGATAAGCCCGCCTTTACGACCGGCCTCGCGCGCGCGATCGGGGCAGTTTTTGAAGTTGCCGCCGCTGGCGGCGCCGCCTTTGCTGCCCGCCTCAGCGGCGCGTGCCGGGTCGGCCGCGAAGTTTCCGGCTCCACCGCGTCTTGCTGTTGTCATGATGCGTTCCTCAGATAAAAGTTGTCATGTA
>NZ_JZRD01000062.1:0-26504 GCF_000963995.1 Pantoea sp. SM3 | reverse complement strand
GTCAAACACTTTTTTCAGCGTTTTCTCCGGCGGGATGAATCGCTTCACTCCCTGCTGAGCCGCTTGCGTTGCCGCTTTGCCGTCTCAGTGGATGCGCATTATAGGGATCCGATTTTTTTGCACAACCCCTTTTTTCGATCTTTTTAATCGACTGGCGAGTTTTCAATCTTTTCGCTGCGATCGCGAGCGATCCGCTCAAAATTCATCTTGTTTGCCCGCCTGATAAGCCGCAGGCTAGGGGGAAAAGTGCAAAAGGAGAACGATCATGTCTGTAGCCCTACGACCTTATAAGAACCATTTTCCACAAATCGGCGATCGCGTAATGATCGATCGCAGTAGCGTGGTGGTGGGTGAAGTGCAGCTCGCTGACGATGTCAGCATCTGGCCACTGGTGGCTATCCGCGGTGATGTGAACAAAGTCGTGATAGGTAAAAGAAGCAATATTCAGGACGGCAGCGTTTTACATGTCACGCACAAATCTACCAGCAACCCGGAAGGGCATCCTTTAGTGATTGGTGAAGACGTGACTGTCGGTCATAAAGCGATGCTGCACGGCTGTCATATCAGCGATCGCGTGCTGGTTGGCATGGGATCGATTTTGCTGGATGGTGTGTTTGTTGAAGAGGATGTCATGATTGGAGCGGGTAGTCTGGTTCCGCCGGGTAAAAGACTGAAGAGCGGCTATCTCTATTTAGGCAGCCCGGTTAAACAAATCCGCCCATTGAGTGAGGCGGAAATCGCAGGCCTGCTCTATTCATCGAGCAATTATGTTGGCTGGAAAGATGAATACCTCGCTCAGGAAAGCCAGATCCAACCTTGATCATCTATCTCATCCTGCCGGATAAGCGCTTCCGCTTCTTCTTCCAGATCCCAGCGATGCGCGCTAAACAGCGCCATCGCAGCACCCGTTCCAAATCGATCCTGTAATCCGTCGAGCTTGATAGCACAAGTTAACCCCATTCCTTGCACCAGCACCGGAAAGACGATCGTTCCTCGTCCCAACTTTCACGATCGGGAAAATGGATCGCCTGATTCACTCCTTCATGGCCTGCTTTAATTGAGCAATAACGGGGGTAATTTCTGGCATCACGCCATGCCACAGTTGGAAAGCATGCGCCGCCTGCCCCACCAGCATGCCCAATCCATCTGCCAGCTGACCCGCACCGTGCTGCTGACACCACAACAAGAATGGCGTCAGCCCTTGCTGATAGAACATGTCGTAGCAGCGTGTTTGCGGGGTGATCAATGAGTCTGGCAACGGCGGCACTTTACCCTCAACGCCACTGGAGGTTGCATTGATGATCAGATCAAATGCCTGGCCGGAGAGCTCAGCAAAGCTGCTCGCCTGGATATCCCCACTATGCTGGAAGATATCTGCCAATTCTTCAGCACGGGCAACCGTTCGGTTGACCACTACCACTGAACATCCAAAAGAAACCAGGGGGAGGATCACACCTCGAGCTGCACCACCGGCTCCCACCAGTAAAATGCGGTCACCAGAACGGATCAAATTCAATCGTTCCAGATCGCTTAGCAGGCCAATCCCATCGGTATTATCACCAAAGATCGAGCCATCTGCCTTTTTCTTTAAGGTGTTAACCGCCCCAGATAAGGCTGCACGTTCACTGAGTTCATCGGCCAGTTCCCACGCCTGTTGCTTAAATGGCAGTGTGACATTTGCACCTTTTCCACCGACAGTAAAAAAGTCGCTAATTGACTGAGGAAATCCCTCCAGCGGTGCACAAACCCGGCCATAGGTGTGCGCGATTCCTGTCTGCTCGGCAAAAAGGCTATGAATGAAAGGTGACTTACTGTGTGTAATGGGATGACCAAAAACGGCGAAATGTTCCATAAATTAACCCTGACGAATAAGTTCGCCGCTGATAACGTCGCGAATTTCAGAAGGATTTAACCGCCCGCCCGTTGCAGCATGCAACACGGGGAATTGAGCACCGAATTGCTGTGCAACTTCATCAGCATTGCGGCACGGCGCCTCGCCGGAGAGATTGGCGCTGGTAGACACCAATGGTTTGCCGAAGCCACGGCAAAGTGCCTGCACATCCGGATGATCACTAACGCGGATAGCCAGCGAATCGAAACGTCCTGTTAGCCAGCGTGGCGTATGCGGTGTTGTCGGAACCACATAAGTCACCGGCCCTGGCCAGCTAGCAAACATGCGCTCACGCTGTAGTATCGTGAGCTCACGATCGGCAATGTAGGGTTCCAGTTGCGCATAATCTGCTGCAATCAGGATAAGCCCTTTCTCAACCGGACGCTGTTTGAGCGCCAGTAAGGCCATGACGGCGCTTTCGCTATCGGGATCACAGCCTAAACCAAATACCGCTTCTGTTGGATAGGCAATAACCGCCTGCTGTTGTAATTGCTCGATGCAAAACTCGAGACTTCCGGGAACATACGCTTTTTGCTTCATGATCGTTCTTCGTCCTGGGCGATGAGCTTGCCACAGCGTTTGCTGGCGCATAAGCGCTTCATGCCTTGTGCGGTTTTTTTCTCTATTAATAAGGGAAACTGGCAATGCGGACAGATACCTTCAACAGGCGTTGCATTGATTGCAAACTGGCAATCGGGGTAACGGTCGCAGGAGTGAAAGGTTTTGCCATAGCGAGAACGGCGCTGAACCAGCTTTCCGTTCTGACATTGGGGACAGGCAATCGCGGTCTCGTCGGGCTTATCGATGGTTTCTGTGTAATCACATTCAGGATAGTGGCTACAACCAACAAACATCCCAAATCGCCCCTGACGCAGAACTTTATCTGCGCCACACTGAGGACACACGTGCCCTTCCAGCACTTTAACGATTTGCCCATCGGCCTGATTTTTCAGGGGACGAACATAATCACAGGTTGGATAATTCACACAGCCAAGAAACGGGCCGTGTTTACCACTGCGTATCACTAAATCTGCCCCGCAAGCGGGGCAGGGATCGTGTTTACGCACAGAAAATAGTGCTGGTTTACTCATATTTCCGGATGCATTAATCGCAAATTAATGCAGCATACCTTCATTGACGTCGAATAACAGTTCTTCCATCTGCTGATAAGCGTTTTCACATCCAGGGATGTTAAACAGCACCATCAGCACCACCCATTTAAGATCTTCAAGATCGAATTCCTGAGTATCAAGAGCCGTGACCCGTTCGATGACCATCTCGCGCGTTTCCATATTCAGCACCTGAACTTGTTCCAGGAACAAAATAAAACCGCGACAATCAGCATCAAGACGCTGGCATTCCTCGTCCGTATAAATTCGCATTGAGAGCGGGTCGGCAGCCAATTGTACTGGCGCGACCAGACCATCCTGATAGTCCGCTAAACGTTCAAGCCAATTCAACGCATTGTAGATATCTTCACGATGAAAACCCGCATCGGCCAAATCATCGGTCAATTTATCCTGGTCAACACGCATTTCAGCTTCGTTGTGGATATAGGTCTCAAACAAGTACATAAGTACGTCGAACATGGCATGCCCTCCTCAATCGGACATAGCCGCCGGGTACAGCTGCGATCCATCCTGCTAACTCCAGCTCCAGCAACTGGGCTGCGATAACTGGCACAGGTTGGCCGGCACGTTCAGCGACGACGTCAACAGGTGTAACCTCATCACCTACGTTAGCCAACACGCTTGCAAATGGCAATGGAACATCGTCACTGTCTTGTGAATATATTGTTTCTGAAGTGGTTGCCGGCAGCCATTGCAAATTGGAATGCAAATCTTCAAGGATGTTATTTGGATGTGCAACCAACAGTGCTCCCTGCTGAATCAACCAATGCGTACCTTCACTGCCATCATTACCCAATGCTCCGGGTAACGCATAAACATTGCGATTTTGTTCCAGCGCGCAGCGAGCCGTGACCAGCGAACCGCTTTTCAGTGAAGCCTCAACGACCAGCACTCCCTGGCTCAACCCACTGATGATGCGGTTACGGCGCGGAAAATTAACAGCATGTGGTGCCATATCAAGAGGAAATTCAGAGACTAAAGCCCCTTCGTTATCCATGATCGCCTGCGCCAGCGACTGATGGCTTTTGGGGTAGATATGTTGCAAGCCGCTGCCCAGCACTGCGATTGTTTTACCACTTGCGTCCAAGGCTGCACGGTGTGCAACGCCATCAATACCGCGAGCCAGTCCGCTAGTGATGGTCAACCCACTGAGTGCAAGTTGCTGTGTAAACCATGTGCCCCACTCTTTGCCATAGTGGGAACAGTGCCGACTGCCCACCACAGCTAATTGCGGTGTCTGCAAAACGGAGAGGTGTCCAGCTACATAGAGCAATGAGGGGCGTTGACTGATTTCAGCCAGGGGGCCAGGATAATCAGCATCTATGCAGGAGACTAAATGATGATGAGGTTGACCCAGCCACTGTAACGTGCGCGCCAGTTGCCGTGGGCAATAATTGTTAAACTGTTGGCGCTGCAATTCATTCAAACCATGGCTGTGCAGTAATTCGTCATCGACGGCGGCACCGTTTTGCAAATTCCGCGCGAGATTCACTACGCGATGCCGGCGCAGGCCTTTAACATTTGCCAGCCGGAGTATCCCTTCCACTCGCTCCACGCGTCCCTCCTTAAGCCTGCTCACATGCGGTGCAATGCTGTCAATCAGGCCACAAAAAGTCTACAATATGAGGTAGTAATCTTTTCTTTAACGCATACAGATCTGGATATTTATGTCAGTTTTGCAGGTATTACATTTCCCTGATGATCGCCTTCGCAAAATCGCTGCGCCGGTGGCTACCGTAAACGCAGACGTTCAGCGCATTGTCGATGACATGTTTGAAACCATGTACGCCGAAGAAGGCATTGGCTTAGCGGCCACTCAGGTCGACATTCATCAACGCATCATTGTTATCGATGTTTCTGAAAATCGAGACGAACGTCTGGTGTTGATTAACCCGGAACTGCTGGAAAAAAGCGGTGAAACCGGCATTGAAGAGGGTTGCCTCTCAATCCCTGAACAACGTGCCTTTGTGCCGCGTGCGGAATGGGTCAAAGTCCGTGCGCAGGATCGTGACGGTAAAAGTTTTGAGTTGGAAACGGATGGTCTGCTGGCAATTTGCATTCAGCATGAAATCGACCACCTGGATGGCAAGCTGTTTATCGATTATCTGTCGCCGCTCAAGCGTCAGCGCATTAAACAGAAACTGGAAAAGCTGGCCCGCATGAATGCACGCGAAGCCTGAGTACTAACAGAAGGTTAAACTGTGTCTGCATCGCTAAAAATTATCTTTGCCGGTACACCTGACTTTGCAGCGCGTCATCTCGACGCGCTGCTTGCTTCTGAGCATCAGGTGGTTGGCGTATTTACTCAGCCCGATCGTCCATCGGGGCGAGGTAATAAACTCACTCCAGGTCCCGTCAAAGTGCTGGCGCAGTCACACGATGTTCCTGTGTTTCAGCCGAAATCGCTAAAACCTGAAGAGAACCAACAACTGGTCGCGGATTTGCAAGCCGATATCATGGTCGTGGTGGCTTATGGCCTGATTCTGCCGAAGGCCGTTCTTGATATGCCGCGACTCGGCTGCATCAATGTCCATGGTTCACTCCTGCCACGCTGGCGCGGTGCGGCACCTATTCAACGTTCGCTCTGGGCTGGCGACCGCGAAACCGGCGTGACCATCATGCAGATGGATGTGGGTCTGGATACGGGTGACATGCTGCATAAGCTCTCCTGCCCTATCACGCCTGAAGACACCAGCGCATCACTGTATGACAAACTGGCCGAGCTTGGGCCACAAGGCATGCTGGATACACTCGACCTGCTCGCTAGCGGCAAAGCGCAACCGGAAGTGCAGGATGAAGCACTGGTTTCTTACGCTGAAAAGTTGAGCAAAGAAGAGGCGCGTCTTGATTGGTCACTTTCTGCTGTACAGCTTGAGCGCTGCATTCGCGCCTTCAATCCCTGGCCGGTGAGTTTCTTCCTGATCGAGGATCAGCCCGTCAAAGTGTGGCAGGCTAGCGTTTTACCTCATCAGAACAAACGGCCGGGCGAAATCATCCATGCTGATAAAAATGGTATTCAGATTGCCACCGCTGACGGCGTACTCAATCTACTTTCGCTGCAGCCTGCGGGTAAGAAAGCCATGTCCGCGCAAGATCTGCTGAATTCGCGTCGTGAATGGTTTGCCACTGGCACCCTTCTGGCCTGATCTCCAGCCCGGTTTAACCGGGCTTTTTGTTTGATGAATGAATATGAAAAAAGCAACTAACCTGCGTAGCCTTGCCGCGCAACTCATTGAACGCGTGGTAGATAAAGGTGAATCACTCAGTGCCATTCTGCCTGGCGCGCAAAAAACATTGGCTGATAAAGATGGCGCGCTGTTGCAGGAACTCTGCTTTGGCGTAATGCGCACTTTGCCGCAGCTGGAAGCGCTGATTGGCAAACTGATGGAGCGCACGCTAACGGGTAAGCAGCGCGTGCTGCACTACCTGATCATGGTTGGTTTGTATCAGTTGCTGTACACGCGCGTGCCAGCACATGCCGCACTGGCCGAAACGGTTGCAGGTGCAGAAGTGCTAAAACGCACGGCGCTGAAGGGATTGATTAATGGCGTGCTACGTCAGTTCCAGCGTCAGCAAGACACGCTGCTTGTTGAAGTGGATCAAGGCCCGCAGCGCTACTGGCATCCCGGTTGGTTACTCAAACGTTTGCAGACCGCCTGGCCAGATCGTTGGGAGCAGATCGTTGACGCCAATAATCAGCGTCCACCGATGTGGTTGCGCGTCAATCGTCAGCATCATAGCCGCGATGCGTGGCTAAGCCTGTTGCAGGCTGAAGATAAAGCAGCTTTTCCCGCCGATGCGCCGGATGCTCTGCGTCTTGAATCCCCTGCCCCCGTCAGTCAGTTACCGGGCTTCGATCAAGGGTGGGTGACAGTACAGGATTTATCTGCACAGCGCTGTGCTCTGCTGCTTGAGCCACAAAATAATGAAACCATTCTGGATCTCTGCGCAGCACCTGGCGGCAAAACCACGCATATTCTGGAAATCGCCCCTCAGGCAAACGTGCTGGCCGTGGATATTGATCAACAACGTTTGACTCGCGTGCATGAAAATCTGCAGCGCCTAGGCATGCAAGCCGAGGTCCGCCAGGGCGATGGCCGGACACCTGCAGAGTGGTGCGGCGACCAGCAATTTGACCGTATCCTGCTGGATGCACCTTGTTCTGCAACCGGTGTAATTCGACGTCACCCTGATATCAAGTGGTTGCGCCGTGATCGTGATATCCCAGAGCTGGCTACACTGCAGCGCGAAATCCTCAATGCAGTTTGGCCACGTTTGAAATCCGGCGGCACGATGATTTACGCGACCTGCTCGATCCTGCCCGAAGAAAACCATCAGCAGATCGCGGCCTTTCTGGCTGAGCACGATGATGCTGTCGCTGAGCAGCTGCCCGAAGGCCAAATCAATGGGTGGCAAGTCTTCCCGAGCGTTGATGGCGGTGACGGATTCTTTTACGCTAAATTAATAAAAAAATAGCGCGGCGCATTCTGACAAGAGCGATTCAACGATGAAAATTATTATCCTCGGCGCCGGGCAGGTTGGCGGCACGCTTGCTGAAAACCTGGTGGGCGAAAATAACGACATCACGGTTGTAGATACGGATGCCACCCGTCTGCGCGCGTTGCAGGACAAATTTGACCTGCGCGTAGTGCACGGCCATGGTTCCCATCCACGTATATTGCGTGAAGCCGGCGCTGAAGATGCCGATATGCTGGTTGCTGTCACCAATTCCGACGAAACCAACATGATTGCCTGTCAGATTGCCTATTCGCTCTTCAATACACCGAACCGAATTGCCCGTATTCGCGCGGCGGAATATTTGCGGGATGCCGAAAAGCTGTTTGTACCGGAAGCTGTGCCGATCGATCATTTGATTTCACCGGAACAGTTGGTGATCGACAACATCTATCGCCTGATTCAGTATCCTGGCGCATTGCAGGTAGTTAACTTTGCCGAAGGAAAAGTGAGCCTTGCGGTAGTTAAAGCCTATTACGGTGGGCCTCTGGTCGGTAACCCGTTGTCCATTTTGCGTGAACATATGCCGCATATCGATACACGCGTAGCGGCTATTTTCCGTCAGGACCGCCCTATTCGCCCCCAGGGTTCAACGATTGTCGAAGCAGGCGATGAAGTCTTCTTTATTGCCGCAAGCCAGCATATACGCGCGGTAATGAGCGAAATGCAGCGCCTGGAGAAACCCTACAAGCGCATTATGCTGGTCGGCGGCGGCAACATCGGTTTTGGTTTGGCCCAGCGGTTGGAAAAACAGTACAGCGTGAAGTTGATTGAACGTAATCAACAACGCGCAGCAGAACTGGCTGAACGTCTGCACGACACCGTGGTGTTTTATGGTGATGCTTCAGATCAGGAATTGCTCGCCGAAGAACATGTTGATCAGGTGGATCTTTTCATCGCCGTCACCAATGACGACGAAGCCAACATTATGTCGGCCATGCTCGCAAAGAAGATGGGAGCGAAAAAGGTCATGGTTTTGATCCAGCGTCGTGCTTATGTCGATCTGGTTCAGGGTAGCGTGATCGATATTGCCATCTCTCCGCAGCAGGCCACCATTTCCGCCCTGCTTGGTCACGTGCGCAAGGCAGATATTGTTGGCGTCTCCTCACTGCGACGCGGTATTGCCGAAGCTATCGAAGCTATCGCACACGGGGAAGAGACCACGTCCCGCGTGGTGGGCCGTTTAATTGAAGATATTAAACTGCCGCCAGGTACGATAATCGGTGCCGTCGTACGTGGTGATGAAGTCATCATCGCGAATGACAATGTGCGTATTGAGCAGGGCGACCATGTCATTATGTTCCTGACAGATAAGAAGTTTGTCCCCGATGTTGAACGTCTCTTCCAGCCAAGTCCTTTCTTCCTCTAAATCGCCGCGGGCGTTTGCCCGCCGTGATAATTTTGCTTAATCCGCTGTTATCATGGCAATTGCACAAAGGTTTGTTAGACTTTAGCCATTGGCCAAGGCAAGGAGATAACAATGAGTTTATTCAAAGAGTTTCGTGATTTTGCAATGCGTGGGAACGTGGTTGATTTGGCAGTCGGTGTGATTATCGGTGCCGCTTTCGGCAAGATTGTTTCATCACTGGTCGCGAATATCATCATGCCACCACTGGGATTACTGATTGGCGGAGTCGATTTTAAACAGTTTAAGTGGGTCCTAAAACCGGCCGAGGGTGATGTACCTGCTGTCGTGATGGAATACGGTAACTTTATTCAAACCATTTTTGACTTTGTAATCGTTGCCTTTGCCATCTTTATGGCCATCAAGTTGATGAACAAGTTGTATCAGAAGAAAGAAGTTGAAAAACCAGCGCCAAAACCAACCAACGAAGAAGTGTTGCTCACTGAAATTCGCGATCTGTTGAAACAGCAGAACAGCGATAAATTGTGATAAAAAAGCCGCCATGTCCAGGCGGCTTTTTTGTCTGTAAAGCAGAAGGCCAGTGATAAACTTTTCTGCTTATCACTGGCCTCCCAGTTTCTACCCTTCGCATGTTTATCTTTACGTCGGTAGCTGCCTTTCCCTTTCTGATTCTGTTCAACTCGCTGACGAAACAGCGGATCATGTAACAGTGCCTCCAAAGCGTTATCGTTAATCTTGCCTTTGCGATGCTGATAGCGACTCATAGTGTCCTCCGGTTAATAATGGCGCAACTATAGGCTTTCCTGCGTGAAATTCAATCCTTGCTACAACAAATTTCCACCTGCGGCTCTTCACCTTTTTCCAGCGCTTCAAGGATAGAACAGCAGGCGCTGCTATGTAGTTCCCCGCAACAGGTCGCGGCTAAACGTTCTAGTGAGCGCTGAATGGTTTGCAACTCGGTAATCATACTATTCACTTCATCCAGACGTCTGGCTACGATCGCTTTGGACTCCTGGCAGGTATGGTGTTCGGGATCGATACGGATCGATAATAAACCGCGGATCGAATCCAGGCTAAAACCGAGCTGACGCCCATAGCGAATGAAGCGCAAGCGCTGAAGATCATCATCGTTATAGAGACGGAAGCCGCCTTCAGTACGAATCTCATGATCCATCATTTGCTGCTTTTCATAAAAACGTATGGTGTCAGGTGTGACGTCCGCAAGTTTAGCCAGCTGGCCAATTTTATACATGTTACTTCTCCTGCAATAGACGATGCCGAACGGGCCCGCCATATTCACCACGTAAAAAATCTGTGCTCATACCGGCCTGCTGTAACTTCATCTCCAGCAGGGTTAATCTTTTATTGAGTTCACTGGCTTGATGATCGTCAGGATCCAAATGCTGTAAAAGATCGTTGAGTTGCACAGCTTCGCGGCGCATTTCAAGTTCAGGGGGTAAAAAACCTGAGTTTTTCAGCAGTCGATATGCCGTGCGTAACTCTGGCGGCACGCCACTTTCGTCTTCGAGCTGCAAAGGTGCACCTTCACCAGGTAGATTACTCAGTTCACCTTTTTCCTGCGCGGCGCGTATCTGCTGCTCTACCAGCTGGTCAATTAACCACATAATGAACCTCTGCGACTGACAACAGCGTTCAGCATAGCGAAAGATGGGGGAGATGGGGAATTGGAGGCAATAAAAAACCCGCCGAAGCGGGTTTTCTACGTTACTGCAAATTACTCTGCAGCAGCTTCTGCTTGAGCTTCTGGACGATCAACCAGCTCGATGTAAGCCATCGGAGCGTTGTCACCAGCACGGAAGCCACACTTCAGAATACGAGTGTAACCACCGGCACGGCTCGCGAAACGCGGGCCCAGCTCGTTAAACAGTTTTGCCACGATCTCGTTATCACGAGTGCGGGCGAATGCCAGACGACGATTAGCTACGCTGTCGGTCTTGGCAAGAGTAATCAGCGGCTCAACTACGCGACGCAGTTCTTTGGCTTTCGGCAGAGTCGTTTTGATGATCTCGTGACGAACCAGAGAACCGGCCATGTTGCGGAACATAGCCTGACGATGGCTGCTGTTGCGGTTCAGTTGACGACCACTCTTACGATGGCGCATGACCTTATCCTTCTCAGTGAAACCTTAACCTGTGATCTGATTATTCATCAGCAATGCTTGCTGGTGGCCAGTTTTCCAGGCGCATGCCCAGAGACAAACCACGTGAAGCGAGCACATCTTTAATCTCAGTAAGAGATTTTTTACCAAGGTTAGGCGTTTTAAGCAGCTCAACCTCGGTACGCTGTACCAGATCACCGATGTAGTGGATAGCTTCTGCCTTGAGGCAGTTAGCAGAGCGGACAGTCAATTCCAGATCGTCAACAGGGCGCAGCAGGATCGGATCGAATTCTGGTTTCTCTTCTTTCACTTCCGGCTGACGTACATCACGTAAGTCAACGAAAGCTTCCAGTTGTTCTGCCAGGATGGTAGCCGCACGACGAATCGCCTCTTCAGGATCGATTGTGCCGTTGGTTTCCATTTCGATGACCAGCTTGTCCAGGTCGGTGCGCTGTTCTACACGCGCTGCTTCAACATTGTAGGCGATACGGTCTACAGGGCTGTAGCAAGCGTCAACCAACAGACGGCCGATTGGGCGCTCATCTTCTTCCGAATGAATTCGGGCAGAAGCCGGCACATAACCACGACCACGCTGAACTTTGATACGCATGCTAATAGATGCGTTTTCATCGGTCAGATGGCAGATCACGTGCTGCGGCTTGACGATTTCGACATCACCGTCGTGGGTGATATCGGCTGCAGTCACAGGGCCAATGCCAGATTTATTCAAAGTAAGGATGACTTCATCTTTACCCTGAACTCTTACCGCCAGCCCTTTCAGATTGAGCAGGATTTCCAGGATATCTTCCTGTACGCCCTCTTTGGTGGAGTACTCGTGGAGCACGCCATCGATCTCAACCTCGGTCACCGCGCAACCCGGCATGGAAGAAAGCAGAATACGGCGCAGTGCGTTGCCAAGAGTATGGCCAAAGCCACGCTCTAACGGCTCAAGGGTCACCTTGGCGTGCGTCGAACTCACTTGCTCGATATCTACCAGGCGCGGTTTTAGAAACTCTGTCACAGAACCCTGCATTGTGTCCTCTCTTTGGTACTAAGCTTTACTTAGAGTAAAGCTCGACGATCAGGTGTTCGTTAATGTCCGCAGACAGATCAGTACGTTCAGGAATACGCTTGAACACACCTTCCATCTTAGTCGCATCAACTTCCAGCCAGGTTGGCTTTTCACGCTGCTCAGCCAGCTCCAGAGCGGCCTTCACGCGAGATTGCTGTTTGGCTTTCTCACGGATGCTAACGACATCATTCGGAGATACCTGATAAGAAGCGATGTTAACAACGCGACCGTTTACCAGGATAGATTTATGGCTAACCAGCTGACGTGCTTCTGCACGAGTGGCGCCAAAGCCCATACGGTAAACAACGTTATCCAGACGACCTTCCAGCAGAGCCAACAGGTTTTCACCGGTGTTGCCTTTCAGACGTGCTGCTTCTTTGTAGTAGTTACGGAACTGACGCTCAAGCACGCCGTACATACGACGAACTTTCTGCTTCTCACGTAACTGACCGCCGTAGTCAGACAGACGCGGTTTACGCGCACCGTGCTGGCCAGGTGGTTGTTCAATTTTGCACTTGGTATCGATCGCGCGAACGCCAGACTTAAGGAATAAGTCGGTGCCCTCACGACGGCTCAGCTTGAGCTTAGGACCCAAATATCTTGCCATTTTCTTTCTCCAACTAACCTAAAAACGGGCGTTAAACGCGACGTTTTTTCGGCGGACGACAACCGTTGTGAGGGATTGGAGTCACATCAGTAATATTAGTGATGCGGAAACCAGCAGCGTTCAGAGCACGAATTGTTGATTCGCGGCCTGGACCTGGACCCTTAACCATAACTTCCAGATTCTTAATACCGTAATCTTTCACTGCTTCTGCACAGCGCTCTGCAGCTACCTGAGCAGCAAACGGAGTAGATTTACGTGAACCGCGGAAACCGGAACCACCGGCGGTTGCCCAACCCAGTGCGTTACCCTGACGATCAGTGATGGTAACGATGGTGTTGTTAAAAGATGCATGGACATGAGCCACGCCATCTGAGACTTGCTTTCTTACACGCTTGCGTGCACGAACTGGTGCCTTTGCCATTATTTACTCACCCCGATTATTTCTTGATCGGTTTACGCGGACCCTTACGGGTACGTGCATTGGTCTTAGTACGCTGACCGCGAACTGGCAGACCACGACGATGGCGTAAACCACGATAGCAACCAAGGTCCATCAGACGCTTGATGCTCAGGGTGATTTCACGGCGCAGATCACCTTCAACAACGAATTTACCAACTGCTTCACGCAGCTGTTCAATTTGTTCTTCAGACAGCTCTCTGATCTTAACATTTTCAGCGATACCCGTTGAAGCACAGATGGCTTTAGAACGGGTCTTGCCGATACCGAAGATCGAAGTTAATGCGATAACGGTATGTTTTTGATCAGGAATGTTAATGCCTGCTATACGGGCCACTATGCACTCCTATAATTAAATAAATGCGTCCCATGCTGAAAAGCCCGTTTTCAGGATACTCAAATGGTAACGCATCGACATACAAAAGATTGGCTGGCTAATCTAGCCAGCTCAACCCGACTTTGCAAGAAAAATATGTGACAATATCAGCCTTGGCGCTGTTTATGCTTTGGCTCGGCGCTGCAAATCACACGTACGACACCGTCGCGGCGGATGATTTTGCAGTTACGACATAATTTCTTGACGGAAGCACGAACTTTCATTTTTACTCTCCGTAACTTCTCAAGCGCCTGAATTAACGGCCGTAGCCTTTCAGGTTTGCTTTCTTCAATGCAGACTCATACTGACTCGACATCATCAGAGTTTGCACTTGAGCCATAAAGTCCATGATGACAACCACTACGATAAGCAGCGATGTGCCGCCAAAGTAGAAGGGAACCTTCATGGCATCACGCATGAACTCCGGGATCAGGCAGATAAAGGTAATGTACAGTGCGCCGATTAAGGTCAAACGTGTCATTACTTTATCGATATACTTCGCCGTTTGCTCTCCCGGACGAATTCCCGGTACGAATGCTCCAGACTTCTTCAAGTTATCAGCTGTTTCACGTGGGTTGAAAACCAACGCCGTGTAGAAGAAACAGAAGAAGATGATTGCAGTCGCATAGAGTAGCACATAAAGCGGCTGTCCTGGTTGCAAATACAGCGAAATTGTTGTCAGCCAGTTCCAACCGGTTCCGCCCCCGAACCATGACGCGATGGTTGCTGGGAACAGAATAATGCTGGAAGCAAAAATAGCCGGAATTACACCCGCCATATTCACTTTCAACGGTAAATGTGTGCTCTGTGCAGCATATACACGACGACCTTGCTGACGTTTAGCGTAGTTGACCACAATGCGGCGCTGGCCACGCTCAACGAAAATAACAAAGAACGTCACTGCAAATACAAGAACTGCAACCAACAGCAACAGGAGGAAGTGCAGGTCACCTTGCCGCGCTTGCTCGATGGTATGGCCAATGGCCGGCGGGAGACCCGCAACAATACCTGCGAAGATAATGATCGAGATACCGTTACCGATACCTCGTTCAGTTATCTGTTCGCCCAGCCACATCAGGAACATTGTCCCGGTAACCAGACTTACAACAGCGGTAAAGTAGAATGCGAAACCTGGATTCATTACCAGGCCTTGCATTCCAGGCATATTCGGCAGACCGGTAGCAATACCGATCGACTGGAATACAGCCAGAACCAGGGTACCATAGCGAGTGTACTGGCTAATCTTACGACGACCAGCTTCACCCTCTTTCTTAATCTCGGCCAACGCTGGGTGAACCACCGTCAGCAACTGGATAATAATAGAGGCCGAAATATACGGCATAATACCCAGTGCGAAGATTGAGGCACGACTGAGAGCACCACCAGAGAACATGTTGAACATTTCAATGATGGTGCCACGCTGTTGCTCAAGCAGTTTGGCAAGTACAGTGGCATCGATACCAGGGATTGGAATAAAAGAGCCAATACGGAAGACAATCAGTGCACCGATAACAAACAAAAGTCTGCGCTTCAGTTCACCAAAGCCACCTTTGGCACTTTGAAAATCTAATCCCGGTTGCTTTGCCATCTGCTACTTATTCCTCGATTTTACCGCCAGCAGCTTCGATTGCAGCACGCGCACCTTTAGTGACACGCAGACCACGAATCGTTACCGGTGCAGAAACTTCACCAGACAGAATCACTTTCGCGAACTCGATCTGAACACCGATGATGTTGGCTGCTTTCAGAGTATTCAGGTCAACAATACCGCCTTCAACTTTCGCCAGGTCAGACAGACGAACTTCTGCAGTGACCATTGCTTTGCGAGAGGTGAAACCGAATTTCGGCAGACGACGATACAGAGGCATCTGACCACCCTCGAAACCGCGACGTACGCCACCGCCAGAACGAGAGTTCTGACCTTTGTGACCACGACCACCGGTTTTACCGAGGCCAGAACCGATACCACGACCCAGACGCTTAGAAGCGTGTTTAGACCCTTCGGCCGGAGACAGAGTGTTTAAGCGCATCTCTTACTCCTCCACTTTCAGCATGTAGGAAATCGCGTTAACCATACCGCGCACTGCTGGCGTGTCTTCACGCTCAACGGTATGACCAATACGACGCAGACCCAAGCCAACCAGAGTGGCTTTGTGCTTAGGCAGGCGGCCGATTGAACTGCGGGTTTGTGTAATTTTAATAGTCTTAGCCATCGTGATTACCCCAGAATTTCTTCAACGGATTTACCACGCTTGGCAGCGACCATTTCTGGAGAATTCATATTGCCCAGGCCATCGATAGTTGCACGAACCACGTTAATCGGGTTAGTAGAACCATACGCTTTAGCCAGAACGTTATGTACTCCAGCAACTTCTAAAACAGCGCGCATTGCACCGCCGGCGATGATACCGGTACCTTCAGAAGCTGGCTGCATGAACACACGAGAACCCGTGTGAGCACCTTTAACAGGGTGCTGCAGGGTGCCGTGAGTCAGCGCGACGTTAATCATGTTGCGACGGGCTTTCTCCATCGCTTTCTGGATCGCTGCTGGAACTTCACGCGCTTTACCGTAACCAAAACCAACGCGGCCGTTACCATCACCCACTACAGTCAGTGCGGTGAAGGAGAAAATACGACCACCTTTTACAGTTTTAGATACACGGTTTACCGCGATCAGTTTTTCCTGCAGTTCGCCAGCTTGTTTCTCGATGTTTGACATCTTAGACCTCTACCTTAGAACTGAAGGCCAGCTTCACGGGCAGCATCTGCCAGTGCCTGGACACGACCATGATATTGGAACCCGGAACGGTCGAAAGAAACATTTGTAATGCCTTTCTCGACAGCGCGCTCAGCCAGAGCTTTACCTACGGCTGCAGCAGCGTCTTTGTTACCGGTGTACTTCAGTTGTTCGGCAATAGCTTTTTCTACAGTAGAAGCAGCAACCAGAACTTCGGAACCGTTCGGGGCGATCACCTGTGCGTAAATATGACGCGGGGTACGATGTACCACCAGGCGAGTAGCACCCAGCTCTTTGAGCTTGCGACGTGCACGGGTCGCACGACGGATACGAGCAGATTTCTTATCCATAGTGTTACCTTACTTCTTCTTAGCCTCTTTGGTACGCACGACTTCGTCGGCGTAACGAACACCCTTGCCTTTGTAAGGCTCAGGACGACGGTAGGCGCGCAGATCCGCTGCAACCTGACCAATCAGCTGTTTATCAGCGCCTTTCAGCACGATCTCAGTCTGAGTTGGACATTCAGCAGTGATGCCGGCCGGCAGTGCATGGTCAACAGGGTGAGAGAAGCCCAGGGCCAAGCTCACAGAGTTGCCTTTAACAGCTGCACGATAACCAACACCAACCAGTTGCAGCTTCTTGGTGAAGCCTTCGGTAACACCGATAACCATGCCGTTCAGCAGCGCACGAGCAGTACCTGCCTGTGCCCAAGCGTCCGAGAAGCCTTCGCGTGGAGCGAAAGTCAGGGCGTTGTCTGCATGCTTAACTTCTACAGCACTGTTGATAGTACGAGTCAGCTCGCCGTTTTTGCCTTTGATCGAAATTTCCTGACCGTTGAGTTTTACCTCTACGCCCGCAGGAACAACGACAGGTGCTTTTGCAACACGAGACATTTTATCCTCCGATTACGCTACGTAGCAGATAATTTCGCCACCAAGACCAGCTTGGCGCGCTGCACGATCAGTCATGACACCTTTAGAGGTAGAAATTACAGCGATGCCCAGACCAGCCATTACTTTTGGCAGCTCATCTTTTTTCTTATAGATGCGCAGACCTGGACGGCTAACACGCTGAATGCTCTCTACCACAGCCTTGCCCTGGAAATACTTTAAAGTAACTTCCAGCTCAGACTTGATGTCGCCTTCGATTTTAAAATCTTCAATGTAGCCTTCTTCCTTCAGCACGTTGGCAATTGCCACTTTCAGCTTGGAGGAAGGCATAGAGACCGCAACTTTGTTCGCGGCCTGACCGTTACGGATACGGGTCAGCATATCCGCGATCGGATCTTGCATGCTCATCTGTGTTACTCCCGTGATTCAAATGGTGACAATTACCAGCTAGCCTTTTTCAGACCCGGGATTTCACCGCGCATTGCGGCTTCACGGACCTTGATACGGCTCAACCCAAACTTCCGCAGGAAACCGTGCGGACGACCTGTCTGACGGCAGCGGTTACGCTGACGGGAAGGGCTGGAATCACGCGGCAGACTCTGCAGCTTGAGAACGGCATCCCAACGATCTTCGTCGGATGCGTTCACATCAGAAATGATCGCTTTCAGTTCAACGCGCTTAGCGAAGAACTTGTCTGCTAATTTCACACGCTTTACTTCGCGTGCTTTCATCGATTGCTTAGCCATTAAGTAACCCTACCTTACTTGCGGAACGGGAAGTCAAAGGCAGCCAGCAGAGCACGGCCTTCATCATCAGATTTCGCAGTAGTGGTAATGGTAATATCCAAACCACGAACGCGATCGACTTTGTCATAATCGATTTCTGGGAAGATGATCTGCTCACGAACGCCCATGCTGTAGTTACCACGACCATCGAAAGACTTAGCAGACAGGCCGCGGAAGTCACGAATACGTGGAACAGCAATAGTGATCAGGCGCTCAAAGAACTCCCACATGCGCTCGCCGCGCAGAGTTACTTTACAGCCGATCGGATAGCCCTGACGGATTTTGAAGCCTGCAACTGATTTGCGTGCTTTGGTGATCAACGGTTTTTGACCGGAGATTGCTGCCAGGTCAGCTGCTGCGTTATCCAGCAGTTTCTTGTCAGCGATCGCTTCACCAACACCCATGTTCAGGGTGATCTTCTCGACCCGAGGGACTTGCATGACAGAATTGTAGCCGAACTCAGTCATGAGTTTCTGGACTACTTCGTCTTTGTAGTAATCATGCAGTTTCGCCATCGTACTACTCCAAATTACTTGATAGTTTCGCTATTAGACTTGAAGAAACGGACTTTTTTGCCTTCTTCGAATCTAAAGCCTACACGGTCAGCCTTGCCGGTTGCCGCATTGAAGATTGCAACGTTAGAAACCTGAATAGCAGCTTCTTTTTCAACGATGCCGCCTGGTTGGTTCAGAGCCGGAACCGGCTTCTGGTGTTTCTTAACCAGGTTGATACCTTCAACGATGACCTTACCAGAAGTCAGGACATTCTTTACTTTACCGCGTTTACCTTTGTCTTTACCGGTAATCACGATAACTTCGTCGTTACGACGGATTTTCGCTGCCATTGCTCGCTCCTTAGAGTACTTCTGGTGCCAGAGAGATAATTTTCATGAACTTTTCAGTACGAAGTTCACGAGTTACCGGCCCAAAAATACGCGTACCGATAGGCTGCTCGCTGTTATTGTTTAAAATAACGCATGCATTACCATCGAAGCGAATGACAGAACCGTCCGGGCGACGAACACCCTTCCTGGTGCGCACCACTACCGCCTTCAGGACATCACCTTTCTTAACTTTACCGCGAGGAATTGCTTCCTTGATGGTAACTTTAATGATGTCGCCGACGCCTGCGTAGCGACGGTGCGAGCCACCCAGAACCTTGATACACATTACGCGACGTGCACCGGAGTTGTCGGCGACGTTCAGCATAGTCTGTTCTTGGATCATTTTAGTGCTCCGCTAATGTCAACTACTACTTCGGGACCCAAACCTCAGGTCGTTAAAAAGCCCCATAATTGAGGGCGCGGCATTATAACACCGGATCTCGCAGATGGGTAGAAAAAATGAACGGCTCAGACGAGCCGTTCATTTTATTTTTTAGAGGAAGCGGATTCTATTACAGAATCGCTTTCTCTACAACGCGAACCAGCGCCCAAGACTTAGTCTTAGACAGTGGACGGGTTTCGCGGATTTCTACCACGTCACCGATTCCACATTCGTTGTTCTCGTCATGGATGTGCAGCTTAGTCGTACGCTTGATGAACTTACCGTAGATCGGGTGTTTCACGACACGTTCGATAGCAACAACTGCAGATTTCTGCATTTTGTCACTAATTACACGACCCTGCAGAGTACGGATTTTATCGGTCATTACGCCGCCTTCTCAGTCAGTAAAGTCTTAACACGTGCAACATTACGGCGCACTTGCTTCAGCAGATGGGTCTGCTGCAGCTGGCCGGATGCTGCCTGCATGCGCAGGTTGAATTGCTCACGCAGCAGGTTAAGAAGCTCAGCGTTCAGCTCTTCAACGCTTTTTTCACGCAGCTCATTTGCTTTCATTACATCACCGTCTTAGTAACAAAGGTGGTTTTGATAGGCAGTTTTGCTGCTGCCAGCTTGAATGCTTCACGGGCAAGCTCTTCCGGAACACCGTCCATTTCATACAGGACTTTACCCGGTTGGATCAGGGCAACCCAATACTCCACGTTACCCTTACCTTTACCCATACGCACTTCAAGCGGCTTCTCGGTAATCGGTTTGTCCGGGAATACACGGATCCAGATCTTACCTTGACGCTTAACTGCACGGGTCATAGCACGACGTGCTGCTTCGATCTGACGAGCAGTCAGACGACCACGGCCAACAGCTTTCAGACCGAAAGTACCGAAGCTGACATCCGTACCCTGCGCCAGACCACGGTTGCGGCCTTTGTGCACTTTACGGAATTTCGTACGCTTTGGTTGTAACATCAGCGACTCTCCTTACTTACGGCCTTTACGCTGCTGCTTTTTAGGTTGAGCAGCCGGTTCCGGTTGTTCAACAGCAGCCATACCACCCAGGATCTCACCTTTGAAGATCCATACCTTAACGCCGATTACACCATAAGTGGTGTGCGCTTCAGAGGTGTTGTAGTCAATGTCTGCACGCAGAGTGTGCAGTGGCACGCGACCTTCACGGTACCATTCGGTACGTGCGATCTCGGCTCCGCCCAAACGGCCGCTAACTTCAACTTTAATACCCTTCGCGCCCAGACGCATTGCGTTCTGAACAGCACGCTTCATAGCACGACGGAACATCACACGACGCTCCAGCTGTGAAGTGATGCTATCAGCAACCAATTTAGCGTCCAGTTCCGGTTTACGGACTTCGGCGATATTGATCTGTGCAGGAACGCCAGCGATTTTCGCTACGACCGTGCGCAGTTTTTCTACGTCTTCACCTTTCTTACCGATAACGATACCCGGGCGAGCGGTGTGAATGGTCACACGGATGCTCTTAGCCGGACGCTCGATAACGATACGAGATACAGACGCTTTAGCCAGTTCCTTAGTCAGGAACTGACGTACTTTAAAATCGCTGTCCAGGTTGTCAGCGAATTCTTTGGTGTTCGCAAACCAGGTAGAGTTCCATGGTTTTACAATACCCAGGCGAATACCATTAGGATGTACTTTCTGACCCATTGCTAGTCTCCAGAGTCTCAGCGATCGGACACAACCACAGTAATGTGGCTGGTGCGCTTCAGGATGCGATCTGCACGACCTTTCGCACGCGGCATAATGCGCTTCATGCTTGGGCCTTCGTCTACGAAGATTTTCGCGACTTTCAGATCGTCGATATCAGCGCCATCGTTGTGTTCGGCGTTCGCAATGGCAGATTCCAGGACTTTCTTAACCAACACTGCAGCTTTCTTGTTGGTGTAAGTCAAAATATCCAGAGCCTGCGACACTTTCTTACCGCGAATCAGGTCAGCAACAAGGCGGACCTTCTGAGCAGAAGAACGAGCATGGCGATGTTGAGCAATAGTTTCCATCTCTTCCTCCTACTTATTTCTTCTTGGCTTTCTTATCTGCAGCATGGCCGCGATAAGTACGTGTCGGTGCAAATTCACCCAGTTTGTGGCCGACCATTTCGTCGGATACAAAGACAGGAACGTGCTGACGACCATTATGGACAGCGATGGTCAAACCGATCATGTTAGGGAAGATCGTTGAACGACGGGACCAAGTGCGCAGGGGCTTCTTGTCACCGCTTTCCACCGCTTTCTCTACCTTCTTCAGCAAGTGCAGGTCAATAAAAGGACCTTTCTTGAGAGAACGTGGCATGGCTTATCCTCTAAAATTATTTGCTACGGCGACGTACGATAAATTTATCAGTACGCTTGTTGCTACGGGTCTTCTTACCTTTGGTCTGAACGCCCCACGGAGTTACCGGGTGCTTACCAAAGTTACGACCTTCACCACCACCGTGCGGGTGATCGACTGGGTTCATCGCAGTACCGCGAACGGTAGGACGAACACCACGCCAACGGGTTGCACCAGCTTTACCCAGAACGCGCAGCATGTGCTCAGCGTTACCGACTTCGCCCAGGGTTGCGCGGCAGTCGATTTCGACTTTACGCATTTCGCCTGAACGCAGACGCAGGGTTACGTAGGAACCATCACGCGCAACAATCTGCACGTAAGTACCAGCTGAGCGAGCAATCTGACCGCCTTTGCCTGGTTTCATTTCTACGTTGTGAACGGTAGAACCCACCGGGATGTTACGCATTGGCAGGGTGTTACCTGCTTTAATCGCAGCATCAACGCCAGATTGAACCTGATCACCAGCTTTCAGGCCTTTAGGGGCCAGGATGTAACGGCGCTCGCCATCTTTGTACAGAACCAGTGCGATGTTCGCAGAACGGTTCGGATCGTACTCAAGACGCTCAACAACTGCTGGGATACCATCTTTGTTGCGTTTGAAGTCAACAATACGGTAAGCCTGCTTGTGACCACCACCGATATGACGGGTAGTGATACGACCATTGTTGTTACGACCACCGGATTTGCTGTTTTTTTCTAACAGCGGAGCAAAAGGTTTGCCCTTGTGCAGCTCTGGGTTCACCACTTTAACTACGTGACGACGACCCGGAGATGTCGGTTTACATTTAACAACTGCCATTGTCTTTCTCCTCCGACTTACTCAGCGCCGCCGACGAAGTCCAGGTTCTGGCCTTCCTTCAGGGTGACGTAAGCTTTTTTCCAGTCGCTACGACGACCGATACGCTGTCCGTGACGCTTAACTTTGCCCTTAACAACCAGGGTGTTTACGTCTTTAACTTCAACTTCGAACAGCTTCTCAACAGCAGCAACGATCTCTGCTTTGGTCGCGTCTTTAGCAACTTTGAGAACGATGGTATTGCTTTTTTCCATCGCAGTAGATGCTTTTTCAGATACGTGCGGTGCACGCACTACTTTCAGCAGACGTTCTTCACGGATCATGCCAGCATCTCCTCAACTTGCTTAACTGCTTCCGCAGTCATAACGACTTTGTCGAAGGCGATCAGGCTAACTGGGTCGATACCTGCTGCATCACGCACGTCAACCTTGTACAGGTTACGCGCAGCCAGGAACAGATTCTCATCCAGTTCACCGGTGATGATCAGCACATCTTCCAGCGCCATGTCTTTCAGTTTCTGTGCCAGCAGCTTAGTTTTAGGCGCTTCTACAGAGAACGTCTCGACAACGATCAGACGGTCCTGACGTACCAGTTCGGACAGGATGCTTTTCAGCGCGCCGCGGTACATCTTCTTGTTAACTTTTTGACTGTGGTCCTGTGGACGCGCAGCGAAGGTCACGCCACCTGAACGCCAGATCGGGCTCTTTACAGAACCTGAACGCGCACGGCCGGTACCTTTCTGGCGCCAAGGCTTTTTGCCTGAACCAGTTACTTCAGCACGAGTTTTCTGCGCACGAGTACCCTGACGAGCACCAGCGGCATAAGCAACAACAACCTGGTGAACCAGCGCTTCGTTGAAATCACGACCGAAGGTAGTTTCGGAAACAGTCAGCGCGCTCTGCGCGTCTTTCAGTACTAATTCCATTGCTATCCCCTTACGCCTTCACAGCTGGTTTAACAATCAGGTCGCTGCCGGTTGCACCCGGGACAGCACCTTTGACCAGCAGCAGGTTGCGCTCAGCGTCAACACGTACCACTTCCAGGCTCTGAACGGTTACGCGCTCGTTACCCAGTTGACCAGCCATTTTCTTGCCTTTGAACACTTTGCCCGGAGTCTGGTTCTGACCGATAGAACCCGGAACGCGGTGAGACAAGGAGTTACCGTGTGTAGCGTCCTGGGTACGGAAGTTCCAGCGCTTAACGGTACCTGCGAAACCTTTACCTTTAGAGGTACCGGTAACGTCTACTTTTTTAACGTCAGCGAAAATTTCAACACTGATGCTCTGGCCTACTGAGTACTCTTCACCTTCGGTGCGGAATTCCCATAGACCACGGCCAGCTTCAACGCCAGCTTTAGCAAAATGACCTGCTTCCGGCTTGCTCACACGGTTTGCTTTTTTAGCACCGGTGGTCACCTGGATAGCCTGGTAACCGTCGTTTTCCAGGCCTTTGACCTGAGTAACGCGGTTTGCTTCAACTTCGATTACGGTTACTGGGATTGAAACGCCATCTTCAGTGAAGATGCGAGTCATGCCCACTTTTTTACCGACTAAACCAATCATTGTATCAACCTCTCAATCGCTCGATGACCTGATTAACCCAGGCTGATCTGCACGTCAACACCGGCAGCCAGATCCAGACGCATCAGTGCATCAACGGTTTTTTCAGTTGGCTCAACGATGTCTACCAGACGCTTGTGAGTACGGATCTCGTACTGATCGCGCGCGTCTTTGTTAACGTGCGGAGAGATCAGAACGGTGAAACGCTCTTTGCGAGTTGGCAGCGGGATCGGACCACGTACCTGCGCACCAGTGCGCTTGGCAGTCTCAACGATTTCCGCGGTTGATTGATCGATCAGGCGATGATCAAACGCTTTAAGACGGATACGGATTCTTTGGTTCGACATGAGACCAAGGCTCCAAACATTTTATAAACGAAAAGAATTACTACCCACACCCATTACGATTGATGGAGGAGTGTAATCGTTCAGCATATAACTCCCCAATCGGGAGTATTGTCAGGTGATACATAGCTTGCTATCACCTGCGATTCTGCTCGAATCGCGCCATACCAATATCGGCAGGCCCGCGCATTATACGCAAATCAGTTCAGGAAGCAACCCGTGATGCGTTTTTAACCACATCAATTGCGGACTAAATGCGAAAAAGCCTGTATGGGGCTCGATATTTCCCCTTACAGGCTCTGTGACATTGCTACAACGAAAGGGTTTTAGTCTGTGCTTTCTTCTTTTAATTGCGCCTGCAGGTAATTCTGCAAACCGAGTTTTTGAATCAGGTCGAGTTCGGTTTCCAGCCAGTCAATGTGATGCTCTTCCTCGCCCAGAATCTCAATCATCATGTCGCGGCTTACGTAGTCATGTACCTTGTCGGCATAGGCAATCGCTTCACGTAAATCCTTCGCCCCTTCTAACTCCAACGTCAGATCGGACTGCAGCATTTCCGGTACATCTTCACCAATACGCAACCGGCCGAGATCCTGCAAATTTGGAATCCCTTCAAGAAAAAGAATGCGCTCGATGTATTTGTCCGCATGCTTCATTTCATCGATGGATTCGTGATACTCGACATCGTTGAGGCGAATAAGCCCCCAGTTTTTGAACATACGTGCATGAAGAAAGTACTGATTAATCGCAACCAGTTCATTCCCCAGCAGTTTATTGAGATGAGTTATGATTTTACTGTCGCCCTTCATTTTGCTTCCTCCGCTTCCAGGTAAATAGATCGTAGATGCGGATAAAAAGAAGTCAAAAAAACAGGACTGTTTTTGTGGTTATTGCCAGAGGATGTCGATTCGACCTAAGCGATTTCTTTGTACAGCGGTACCTTCAGCAACTCATCATCCATAATCTCGCGCGCAAAACGGATGCACTTACCACACTGTTTTCCAATAGGAACCAGTTGACGAAGATGTTGGATCGATTTGGGCTGATAGCGACGCACTACTTCACGGAGGGTTTTGTCACTCACGGCATTACACAGACAGACGTACATTTACTGCGACTCCAGTACAAATTCTGATCAAAGTGTAAATGAGAATGGTTTTTATTTCAAACGTAGCTTTTGTGTGGGATTAACTTGAGTGGCGAATTTCAGACAAAAAAAAGAGCACCGAAGTGCTCTCTTTTCGTGCTGCGGCGGCTACCTAGGCAGCCACCGACATTCCGCGATTAAGCCAGAACTTCAGCAACAACGCCCGCACCAACAGTACGGCCGCCTTCACGGATTGCGAAACGCAGACCCTGGTCCATCGCGATTGGGTGGATCAGCTCAACGGTCATTTTCACGTTGTCGCCTGGCATTACCATCTCAACGCCTTCTGGCAGCTCAACGTTACCAGTCACGTCAGTAGTACGGAAGTAGAACTGTGGACGGTAGCCTTTGAAGAACGGAGTATGACGGCCGCCTTCGTCTTTAGACAGTACGTATACTTCTGATACGAACTTGGTGTGTGGCTTGATGGTGCCTGGCTTAGCCAGTACCTGACCACGCTGGATGTCTTCACGCTTGATACCGCGCAGCAGAACACCACAGTTTTCACCCGCCTGACCCTGGTCCAGCAGCTTACGGAACATTTCAACGCCAGTACAGGTAGACTTAACAGTCGCCTTGATACCAACGATTTCAACTTCGTCGCCCACTTTAACGATACCGCGCTCAACACGACCGGTTACAACAGTACCACGGCCTGAGATTGAGAATACGTCTTCGATTGGCAGCAGGAACGGCAGGTCGATTGCACGTACTGGCTCTGGGATGTAGTTATCCAGGTGACCAGCCAGCTCAATGATCTTCTCTTCCCACTCAGCAACACCGTTCAGTGCCTGCAGAGCAGAACCGCGTACGATTGGAGTATCGTCGCCTGGGAAGTCGTATGCTGACAGCAGATCGCGAACTTCCATCTCTACCAGTTCCAGCAGCTCTTCATCATCAACCATGTCGCACTTGTTCAGGAACACGATGATGTAAGGAACGCCAACCTGACGACCCAGCAGGATGTGCTCACGGGTCTGTGGCATTGGGCCATCAGTCGCAGCAACAACCAGGATCGCGCCGTCCATCTGCGCAGCACCGGTGATCATGTTTTTCACATAGTCGGCGTGGCC
>NZ_JZRD01000061.1:0-1103 GCF_000963995.1 Pantoea sp. SM3 | reverse complement strand
TCGTGCAGGCCGAGTTTTTTCTCCAGATAGTGGATGTTGGTGCCACCCTGCTGGAAATGTTCGTCGGACATGATTTTCATCTGCAGCTCGACGTTGGTCTTGATGCCGTCGATGATCAGTTCCGCCAGCGCATTTTTCATACGCGCGATGGCCACTTCACGGGTGTCACCGTAGGTGATCAGTTTGCCGATCATGGAATCGTAGTACGGCGGCACGCTGTAGCCGGCATAGATGTGCGATTCCCAGCGCACGCCAAAACCGCCTGGCGCGTGGAAACGGGTGATCTTGCCCGGGCTTGGCAGGAAGGTGTTCGGGTCTTCGGCGTTGATACGGCATTCCACCGCATGACCGCGTACCACCACGTCTTCCTGTTTGATTGACAGCGGCTGACCGGCAGCAATACGCAGCTGCTCTTTGATCAAATCCACGCCGGTGATCATCTCGGTCACCGGATGCTCCACCTGAATACGGGTGTTCATCTCGATGAAGTAGAACTCACCGTTTTCGTACAGGAACTCGAAGGTACCCGCACCGCGGTAGCCGATATCGATACAGGCTTTCGCACAGCGCTCGCCGATAAAGCGACGCAGTTCCGGCGTGATGCCCGGCGCTGGTGCTTCCTCGACCACTTTCTGGTGGCGACGCTGCATCGAGCAGTCACGTTCCGCCAGATAGATAGCGTTGCCCTGACCGTCGGCCATCACCTGAATTTCGATATGGCGTGGGTTCTCAAGGAATTTCTCCATGTAGACCATGTCGTTGTTGAAAGCCGCTTTGGCTTCCGCTTTCGTCATGCCGATGGATTGTTCCAAATCTTTTTCACTGCGCACCACGCGCATACCACGACCGCCGCCGCCGCCGGAGGCTTTGATGATGACCGGGTAGCCGATGCGTTTGGCAATGGCACGGTTTTTATCCATGTCATCGGTCAGCGAGCCGTCAGATCCTGGCACGGTCGGTACGCCGGTTTTCTTCATCGCGGTGATCGCAGACACTTTGTCGCCCATCAGGCGGATGGTGTCAGCTTTCGGACCGATGAAGATAAAGCCTGAACGCTCAACCTGCTCGGCGAAATCGGCATTCTCAGAGAGGAAGCCGTAGCC
>NZ_JZRD01000060.1:0-13689 GCF_000963995.1 Pantoea sp. SM3 | reverse complement strand
CAGCAGTTCAGCAGTTCAGCAGTTCAACATCGCTTAACAGCACTCAGCTAGCACCGTTTTTCATCACCTCAACTGCCCGGGCAATTTCCGGTGCCAGCCAGCGGTCTTCCTGCCAGTTCGCCACCACTGCCCGCAAACGGCGCAACGCCTGTTTCGTACCTTCCGCCAACTCCGCCTCGCCATGAAAATCCAGCGCCTGCGCCGCCAGCAAATACTCAATCGCCAGAATCTGCCATACGTTCCCTACCAGCTTCAGCAACTTAAGCGCGGCCCCGGTACCCAGGCTAAGATGATCTTCCTGCAAACCCGAGGTCACGTAATTATCCAGCACCGCCGGTTGTGCCAGCTGACGGTTCTCTGCGCACAACGATGCCGCCACATACTGGGCAATCATCATGCCGGAATTCACGCCCGGCTGCGCCACCAGAAACGCCGGTAAACCACTGACTAGTGGATTCACTAAACGATCCAGGCGCCGCTCAGCAATACTGCCAATTTCCGCCATGGCAATGGCCAACACATCAGCCGCCATCGCCACCGATTCACCATGCGGATTGGCCTGCGACACCACACGCCAGTTATCCACGGTGCCCAATATCAAAGGATTATCGGTACAGGCATTCAACTCGGTATTCACCTGTCGCGAGGCGTGATCAAACTGATCGCGGCTGGCACCGTGCACCTGCGGCATTGAGCGTAAACTCAACGCATCCTGCGTGCGCACGCCCACGCTTTTTGCCAGCAGCGGGCTGTCGCTCAGCAACTGACGCAAACGCAGGCCACTCACTTGCATGCCTGCACTGGCTTTCAGTGCAATCACTTCTGCATCAAATGCCACTAACTGGCCACGCAGCGCCTCAAAACTCATCGCGCCGGTCACGTCAGCCCAATCCAACAGCCGCGCCGCATCATCCAGTGCCAGGCAAGACAACCCGGTCATGCACGGCGTACCGTTCACCAGGCTCAAGCCCTCTTTGGCACCGGGTCGATAAGGTGTTAACCCGGCCTGCGTCAGCGCTTGCCCGGCAGGCACGATCTGTTGCTGATACTCAACATCGCCCACGCCAATCAGCGCGAGCCCAATATGCGCCATATGGCTGAGGTAACCCACAGAACCTTGCGACGGCACCTGCGGCGTAATCTGATGATTCAGCAGCGCCAGCAAATGCTGCACCAGCGCCACCGACACGCCCGATTTACCGTGGCTGTAGTTCGCAATCGCCGCACACAGGATGGCGCGCACCTGTTCGCGCGCCAGCAGTGGGCCCACGCCACAAGCGTGACTCAACAGCGTATTGCGCGACAGCTGGCTCAGTTGTTCCTCCGGCAAAGTGATATTGCACAGCGCACCCAACCCGGTATTGATGCCATAAGCGATATGACCGCTGGCCACAATCTGCTCGACGATCTCACGCCCCTGAGCAATACGCTGCCAGGCACTGGCGCTTAACGTCAGTTCGGCATTGTGCCGCGCCACCTGCACCACATCCTGCCAGGAAAGCGTTTCATCGCCCCACACTAACGTCATGCTGGTTGCTCCGTGTGATGGCTCTGATGGCTGGAGATAAACTGCTTAAAGCGCTGCGAGCCCTGTGCGCCAAACATCTCTTCCGGCGTCCCCTGACAATCAATGGTCCCCTGATGCATAAACACCACGCGGTTGGAAACGTTACGCGCAAAGCCCATTTCGTGGGTCACCACCAGCATGGTGCGCCCCTCTTCCGCCAGGCTGCGCATCACTTTCAATACTTCGCCCACCAACTCCGGATCGAGCGCCGAAGTTGGCTCATCAAACAGCATCACTTCCGGATCCATTGCCAGTGCACGGGCAATCGCCACTCGCTGCTGCTGGCCGCCGGAAAGCTGCGCCGGGTAGAAATCTTTGCGGTTCAACAGGCCAACGCGATCCAGCAACTGCTCCGCCTGGGCAATGCAGCTTTTCTTATCGCGCTTCAGAACATAGTGGGGCCCTTCAATCACGTTTTGCAGCACCGTCATATGCGACCACAGGTTAAAACTCTGGAACACCATGCCCAGACGCGAGCGCAAACGCTCAATCTGTTTTGGGTTGGCCGCCAGCTGATGGCCACGCGCATGGCGCTTCATCTCAATCGTTTCACCACCGACGCTCACCACGCCAGCATCCGGCGTTTCCAGCAGATTGATGCAGCGCAATAAGGTACTTTTACCCGAGCCGCTGGCACCGAGAATCGAGATGACATCGCCTTGGTGCGCCTGCAGCGAAATGCCTTTCAGTACTTCCATCGCGCCAAAGGATTTATGAATATCGGTGGCGCTTAAGGTTACGGGGGACGTGGATTGCATATCACTCTCCGGCAAGCGGTTTAACGACGGGTAACGGCTTTTTTTCAACGCGATGCACCGGGGTTAAACGGCGTTCTAACAACGCGTAAAGCTGGACGATAATGAAGTTCAGAATCAGATAAATGGCGGCGGCGCAGATAAACACTTCCATGGTGCGATAGGTACGCTGAATGATCTGCTGCGCCACACCAGTGACATCCCATACGGTGACCAGACTGGCCAGCGCCGTGGACTTCACCAGCAAAATCGCTTCGGTGGAATAAGCCGGCAGTGCATAACGCAGCATGATGGGCGCGATGATGCGACGCAGTAGCAGCCAGCGCGACATGCCGCAGGCCAACCCGGCTTCAACCTGGCCGGGCGGCACCGCCAGCAAAGCACCACGTAAGATCTCCGCAGTATAAGCCGCCGTACACAGCGACAGTGCCAGCACGGCGCAGGTAAACGGCTCGCGCAGGAATGGCCAGACAAAGCTATGGCGGATCACCCCAAACTGCCCCAATCCGTAATAGATCAGGAACAGTTGAATCAGCAGCGGTGAGCCGCGAAATACCAGAATGTAGCCGCGCGCAAAGCCGCTCAGCACCCGCCAGCGACTCATGCGCAGTGACAGAATCCCGATGGCGAGAATGCCACCACAGAGAAATGCACTGATAAACAGCCCCAGCGTTACCGGCAACGCTGCGCTTAGCTTGAGGAAAGTGTCAGTCAGAAAGACGAAGTCAATCATACTGCTGCTCCTTAGTGCTGTGCCGCAGTGCGACTTTGCCATGCGCGTCCGAGGCGGGATTCTGCCCGACGGAATGCATGATTAGACAGCAGCGTCAGCACCAGATAGCAGCCACCGCCAATCAGATAGAAGGTGAAGTAATCGCGCGTGGATCCCGCCGCCACCTGGCTGGCGCGCATCAGCTCAACGATGCCAGTCACCGACACCAGCGCCGAATCTTTCAGGCTCATCTGCCAGACATTCGACATGCCCGGCAGCGCATAACGCACAATCTGCGGCAGCAAAATACGCTGTGCGATGCGCCAGCGCGGCATGCCAATCGCCACCGCGGCTTCCACTTCGCCTTTAGCCAGCGCCAGACGTGCCGCACGATACACTTCACCTTGATAGGATCCCGAGATGAGCCCGATAGCCAGTGCACCAATCAGGAATGGTGGCGCTTCGATAAAGCCATCCGCACCGAACATCTGCCCAACGAGGGTAATCAGGCCCGATCCGCCAAAATAGAACAGGTAGATCACCAGCAGTTCCGGGATGCCGCGAAACACCGTGGAATAGGCTTCACCCAACCAGCGAACCCAGCGCTGTGGCGACAGTTTCGCTGCCGCCACGCCAGAACCGACCACTGCGCCAATCATCAGCGCCGCCAGCGACAGCAGCAGCGTGGTGAAGGCAGCCCCCAAAATCAGGCGGCCCCAGCCATCAGCACCAAAACTTAGCAGGCTCATCATCTTTCACCTCACTTACGGGGTTACGTCAGTTTTAAACCACTTCTCACTCAGCTTTTTCACGGTGCCATCGGCCAGTGCGCCTTTAATGGCCTCGTCGAGTTTGGCCTTCAGATCGTTGTCAGCCATGCGCACGCCCATCGCCTCGCCCTCACCCCAGATCGGGCCACCCAACTGCGGGCCGCTGAAGGTCAGGTTGCTGTTCTCTTTGCGCGCCAGCATCGATTGGGCGAAGGTTACATCGTCGAATACCGCATCAATACGCCCCGCCTGAAGATCGAGAATCGCATCTGCTGAGGAAGTGTATTCACGCACGTCGGCGACATCTTTGAAGTACTTATCAATAAATGGCGTGTAAACCGTGCCGGACGCGATGCCAATGGTTTTGCCTTTTAACGCCGCTTTCAGAGGGGCAATCGCCGTGTTGATCTCCTTCTCATCATCATGCAGCTTGATGATGTTGTGATCGGCAGGCATCAGCGGGCTGTCTTTGGTGGTGATAAAGGTGGCCGGCGTGGACGCGTAAGGCACGGTGAAATTGACCACTTTTTTGCGGTCCGGCGTAATGACAATCGCATCCATGATCACGTCATATTTGCCAGCATTCAGTCCGGCGATCATGCCGTCCCAGTTTTGCACCACCAGCTTGCACTGGATGCCCATGCGCTTACACAGGTCTTCCATCAGTTCAGGCTCAAAGCCACCTAACTTGCCGCCCGGCAGCGTCAGGTTCCAGGGTTCATAACTGCCTTCGGTAGCGATGGTGATCGATTTCCACTCTTTCGCCTGCACAGCCATCCCGCTGATCATCAGGCTGGCAAACAGGGTCGTGAGGCAAAAACGGCGAATCGGGGCGCGGTGCGTCATGCGGCTTCTCCTGGTCATTAATCGAATTGGCTGTCTCTGTTGGCTGATACAGCGCAGATGACATTTCATGTATATACAAGTTAGCTTGCGGCAGATCATTGTCGGCATAAGCTTTTTGTGAGCCAGCCAGAATAAAAAGTGATAATTACCACGTGGTCTTTACTTGTACATACAACCTAGCAAGCGGTGTGCCAGATCGGCAGAAGCGGTAGAATCAGGGAATGGTTAAGGTGTGGACGTATGGGTGCACATTTTTGGGGCGCAATTGCACTGTTATGGGGATATCAGGGTTTAGATGGAAGCGAGATGGGTATGGCGCGTGATATGAGTTTGCACTGCAACACCCATCAAAAACTGCCACCTTTCAAAGGTAGCAGCCTGATGCAAATTGGCCCTGGCAAGCATGACGTCTTGCCCTAAGACTCAGGCGATTAACGCGACTTTCCGGCCTGTAAAAACGCCTGCATCATTGGTTTTAACACTTTCTGCAGTTGCGCGGCGCGATCCTGCTGCCAGGCAAACGGCGGGGTTTCATCCATATAATTCAGCTGCGCCAGTTCGAGCTGTACGGCCTGTACGCCCTGCTGCGGCTGACCGTAGGCTCGCGTGATATAGCCGCCTTTGAAACGTCCGTTGACGACCCAGCTGTAATCGCTTTGCGCGGCACAGACATCCTTGATCGCTTCGATCACCGCGCCAGAGCAACTCTCACCGCTGTTGGTGCCAATGTTGATATCCGGCAACTGACCATCAAACAAGCGCGGAATCACTGAGGCAATGGAGTGGGCGTCAAACAGCAGCGCATAACCGTGTTCCGCTTTCAGTCGCGCCAGCTCTTGCTGGATCTGCAGGTGATACGGCTGCCAGATATTATCGAGATAGCCCTGACGCGCGGCGGCACTGGGCGTTTTCCCCTCAGCGAAGGTCGGCGTACCATCAAATAACGTCTCAGGATACAGCCCTGTCGTCGCGGTGGTATACAGCGGCTGGTTATCCGGCGGACGATTCAGGTCGATGACAAAACGTGAGTAGTGGCCAATCAGCACGCTGGCCCCCAGATCACGCACAAAATCGTACAGCAGCGGAATGTGCCAGTCGGTATCCGGCAGGCCGCGTGCCGCGTCGCTCAATCCGGCATCCACTTCAGGCGTTAACTGGGTACCCGCATGCGGGATGCTGACCAGCAGCGGCAGCTTACCGGCGGTGAAATGAAAAGGTGTCATTGCGCTTCTCCACGATAGATAACCTGGCACGGCAACTCGCCGCCCAACCAGTAAACCAGTTCTGCCGGACGCGCCAGCGGCCAGTGTACAAAGTTCGCCACTTTGCCGACCTCCAGCGAACCGTGCGAATGCTGTAATCCCAGCGCTTTCGCCCCCCACAGTGTCACACCCGCCAGCGCTTCTTCCGGCGTCATCCCAAATAGCGTGCAGCCCATATTGAGCATCAGACGCAGCGACAACGCCGGTGAAGTACCGGGATTGGCATCGCTGGCCAGCGCCATTGGCACGCCGTGCTTGCGGAACAGTTCCACCGGTGGGCGTTGGGTCTCACGCAGCAGATAGAATGCGCCCGGCAGCAACACCGCGACAGTACCGTGTTGCGCCATCGCTTGCGCATCAGCTTCAGTGGCGTATTCAAGATGATCGGCTGACAAGGCGCCGTATTCAGCCGCCAGCGTGGCGCCGCCCAGTGCAGAAAGCTGCTCGGCGTGCAATTTAACCGGCATCCCCAGCGCTTTGGCTTTTTCAAACACCGCGCTGACCTGGTCAGGGGAGAAGGCCAGATGTTCGCAGAAGGCATCGACCGCATCCGCCAGACCTTCCGCCTTCACCTGCGGTAACAGGCGATTGCAGATGATATCGATCCAGCCCTGTGGATTTTCCTTAAATTCCGGTGGGAAACCGTGCGCGGCCAGACAGGTCGCCAGCACATCGGCGGGTACCGTTTCTGCCAGCTCGCGGATGGCGCGCAGCATGGTCAGCTCGCTGGTTTCATCGAGGCCATAACCCGATTTAATCTCCACAGTAGTGACGCCTTCTGCCAGCAATCGATCCAGACGCCAGCGCGCGCTTGCCACCAACTCCTGCTGCGATGCCGCGCGCGTAGCACGCACCGTGGAGAGAATACCGCCGCCCTGCGCTGCAATCTCAGCATAGCTGACGCCGTTCAGACGTTGCTCAAACTCCTGGCTACGATCGCCGCCAAACACCAGATGCGTATGGCAATCGACCAGACCCGGCGTGATGATGCCACCGTCAAATTGCTGCTGCGAACGCGGAGCAAAATTTGGCAGTTCGCTGCGCGGCCCTACCCAAATCAGCTCACCGTTATCCACCGCCAGCGCACCGTTGGCAATCAGGTTATAGTGCCCGTCTCGCATGGTGACGATATCGGCCCCCAGCCACAGGCTGTCGATCTGCTTCGCTTCTGCCATCCCACTCCCCTTCACGTCTGACGATTTACAGTGCGTCTCAAAGTATGTATATGTATATACAACTTTCCGCCCTTAAGGATCAACCATGGCCGTTTTTTTTGCCCCACGCGCGCTGCTGGCCGACGGCTGGCATGAAGACGTATTGATTACCACTGACGCATCCGGACAGATCGCTTCACTCACCCCCAGCAGCACGCCAGGCAGCGCCATCCGCCTTGCTGGCCCGGTTATTCCTGCCATCGCCAACCTGCACTCACACGCCTTCCAGCGTGCCATGGCCGGGCTGGCAGAAGTGGCGGGCGATCCGCAGGACAGTTTCTGGACGTGGCGCGATCTGATGTATCGCATGGTGCAGCGCCTGTCGCCGGAGCAGGTCGGCGATATCGCCACCCATCTCTACATCGACATGCTAAAAGGCGGCTACAGCCAGGTGGCGGAATTCCACTACTTGCATCACGATGCGCAGGGCAAACCCTATGCCGATGACGCGATGCTGCTCAACCTGATGGCCGCCGCCGAGACCGCTGGCATTGGTCAGACGTTGCTGCCGGTGCTTTACAGCTACAGCGGATTTGGATCGCAACCCGCCAGCGATGGCCAGCGCCGTTTCATCCAGCAGACCGATGCTTATCTGCAACAACAGCAACGCGCAGCGCAATGGAGTGCCAATAAACCGCTGCTTAATCATGGCATCTGTTTCCACTCGCTGCGCGCGGTGAATGAAACCCAGATGCGTGAAGTACTGACCGCCAGCGCTGCTGATGTGCCGGTGCATATCCATGTGGCGGAGCAGGAAAAAGAGGTGAATGACAGTCTGGCGTGGAGCGGTGAACGTCCGGTGGCCTGGCTCTACAATCGCTTCGAGGTGGATCAGCGCTGGTGCCTGATTCATGCCACCAATCTGGACGACAGCGAAATCCAACGCATGGCTGCCAGCAGTGCGATTGCCGGTCTCTGTCCGACCACCGAAGCCAATCTTGGCGACGGCATCTTCCCGGCGGTGGAATACATCGCACGCGGTGGGCGCTGGGGCATTGGATCGGACAGCCATGTGTCGCTCAGTGCGCTGGAAGAACTGCGCTGGCTGGAGTACGGTCAGCGCCTGCGCGATCGCCGTCGCAATCGTATCACCCTGCCCCACCAGCCTTCTGTGGGCGATCTGCTGTGGCAGCAGGCGGCACAAGGCGGTGCGCAAGCGTGCGCGATCAACACAGGTGAACTGGCGGTGGGTAAACGCGCCGACTGGCTGGTGCTGGAAAACGATGCCTTCCTGGGCAGCGTGAATTCAGCGTCACTTCTTAACCGCTGGCTGTTTGGCGGTAGCCAAAGCCAGATCCGCGATGTGTTTGTTGCCGGTAATCAGGTCATCAGCGAGGGCCATCATCAGGCAGAAGAAGCTGCTGCTGCACGCTTTGCCGAGGCGATGAGGGCGCTGCAATGAGAACACGCTTTGACTACAGCCAGCTGCCCGTGAGCCGCTGGCGCAACGGCGGCGGCGAAACGCGTGAAATCGTCAGCTTTCCGCCCGGTGAGGCAGAGTTTGGCTGGCGCGCCAGTATTGCCACCATCGATGCCGACGGACCTTTCTCGCCGTTCCCCGGTATCGATCGTGTGATTACGCTGCTGAATGGCGACAGCGTGGTACTTCGCAGTGATAGCGTCGAGCACGCGTTGTTGCCGCATCAGCCGTGGGCATTTCCCGGTGAATGGTCGATCGACGCGCAGATCAGTGGCAGCTGTCAGGATTTCAATATCATGACCCGCCGTGACAGTTGGCAGGCTCAGGTGGAAGTTGTGCAACACGCTGTTGTCAGCGAACACGGTGTCGCGTGGGTGCTATCGGGTGAATGGCAGAGTGCGGACGGCGAAAGCGTCACGGTTAATCAGGGGATGTGGTGGCTGGATGAAGAGACGCAGCTGGCACCGCGAACCTCGGATGCCAGCCTGCTGTTTGTGGCGCTTAGCCGTGTCCTCTGAAACGCCCCAGTAACTTATAGCGCGAGCCGGGATAGAGCAGGCGCGCGTAAGTCACAATCTTGTTGTCGCTCCAGGTCTGACGACGAATCAGCAAGCAAGGCTCATGCTCATCCAGCGCCAGATGTTTACGCTGGCGCAGATCGGGCAGGACCGCTTCCACAATATGCTCACCGGCAGTCAACGGCGCCACGCGCATCAAATAGGTATAGGGCGTCAGTTGATGATAATCCTGACTGAGGTAATCCGGTGCCACCAGCGGATTGACTAAGCGATCTTCCAATTGCACTGGCATATCGTTTTCGTAATGCACAATCAACGAATGATACAGCGTCTGTCCGGTGGACAAGCCCAACACTGCGGCTTGTTCTGGATCGGCCTTCATCTGCCCAATCGACAAAATTTTGCAGCTGTGGCGATGACCGCGCTGAGCAATCTCATCGGCGATGTTGTGCACTTCCAGCATCGCGGTGTAGCCCTTCATCTCCGCGACAAAGGTGCCGACGCCTTGCATGCGCACCAAGAAACCTTCGCTGGTGAGTTCACGCAGCGCACGGTTAATGGTCATGCGGCTCACGCCCAGCTCGTTAACCAGCTCACTTTCGGACGGTACGCGCTGATTCGCTTTCCAGTGACCTTCACGGATCTGGCTGACGATCGCCTGTTTCACGCGCTGATAAATCGGTGCTGGCTCATCGCCCATCGCTGCGGCCAGCTGCGCTATTGCCGTTTGCTCCGCCATATCCTGTTCCTTTTCCGAATAATGCCCAAAGTTTACTGTCTCAGCACGTAAATGTATATACATCCAATTGTGCAGACAGCGCGTCAACAGTGCAGCGTTCTCCCTGTTTCGGTGCAATGCCGCTGCGGCTGAATGACACATTCCGCATTGCGGCGCATTTCACAGAATCCAATCAATCTGGCACAGCCCTTGCTACTTGTATAGACAAGATTAGACACTTATGCTTCACTCAGCTCATTCAATGGTGCTACCCCTTGCCAGATCGTCAACTCAGGGCTTGCAGGTAGCACCCGATCACTTGTATAGACAGGAGTAGACTATGTCAGGTTCGGTTCAGGAAATTCGCCTCGTTCCCGGTGAAGTGGACCTCGCGACCTTGCGGGCGATTTATCAAAGCAAGGTGACGCTCACGTTAGCGGATGACGCCCGTGCGGCCATCGATCGCGCGAATGAAACCGTCGATGCCATCGTGGCATCAGGCAAAGTGGTGTACGGCATCAATACCGGCTTCGGCAAACTGGCCCAGACACAGATTCCTTCTGAACGTCTGGCAGAGTTGCAGCGCAATCTGGTGCTGTCGCACAGCGTGGGGTTGGGCAACTTACTGCCGGATAACGTCACGCGCTTAGTGGTCGCCACCAAAATCATCAGCCTGGCACGCGGTCACTCCGGCGTGCGTATCCAGTTAATCGAAGCCCTGCTGGCGCTGTTTAATGCCGGTGTCATGCCGTGTATTCCGGAAAAAGGTTCGGTAGGTGCATCGGGCGATTTGGCCCCGCTGGCCCATCTGTCTTTGATGTTGCTGGGCGAAGGTCAGGTGCGCGTCGACGGAGAACTGATTCCTGCCACGGAAGGGCTGGCACGCGTTGGCCTGCAGCCGATTGTGCTGGGACCGAAAGAAGGTTTGGCTCTGCTGAATGGCACTCAGGTCTCTAACGCGCTGGCACTGCGCGGCTTGTTTGAAGCCGAAAACCTGTTTGCCGCAGGCCTGATGGCGGGTGCATTGTCGCTGGAAGCGATCAAAGGCTCAGTAAAACCTTTCGATGCGCGTATTCATCAGGCGCGTGGTCAGCACGGGCAAATCGCGGTGGCCGCTGCGGTTTCTTCCTTATTGGAAGGCAGTGAAATCCTCAGCTCACATACCAATTGTGGTCGCGTACAGGATCCCTACTCAATTCGCTGCGTACCGCAGGTCATGGGCGCGTGTTTAGACAATCTCAGCCATGCGTCGCGCGTACTGCAAATTGAAGCCAATGCGGCCTCCGATAATCCGCTGGTGTTCAGTGAAAGTGGTGATGTGATTTCAGGCGGTAACTTCCACGCTGAACCGGTGGCGTTTGCCGCCGATATCATCGCGCTGGCGATTGCCGAAATTGGAGCGATTTCCGAGCGCCGTATGGCACTGTTGCTGGATACCGGTCTCTCTGGCCTGCCGCCATTCCTGGTGCGCGATGGTGGAGTGAACTCTGGCTTTATGATTGCTCAGGTCACCGCTGCCGCACTGGCTTCAGAAAACAAATCGCTGGCGCATCCGGGCAGTGTAGATAGCCTGCCGACTTCCGCTAACCAGGAAGATCACGTATCGATGGCCACCTACGCCGCGCGTCGCCTCGGTGATATGTGCTTCAACACCGCTGCCGTGGTCGGCATTGAAGCCATGGCTGCGGCACAGGGCATCGACTTCCACCGCCCATTGCAAAGCTCGACTGCACTGGAACAAGAGATAGGGCGCATCCGCGAACACGTCGCCTTCCTCGATCAAGACCGTTTAATGGCGCCGGATATTGAATCCATGCGCCTGTGGGCCAGCCGTCATGCCTGGCCTGAATCCCTTACTGCGCTGCTGCCAAGCCAGCGTTCACCTTCCCTTTAAGGAATTGATGATGAGCGAAACTTTATCTCAGGCTGTTGCCCGCGAAATCCGTGCGCCGCGCGGTAATGAACTGCATTGTGCGAACTGGTTGATTGAAGCGGCTTACCGCATGATCCAGAACAACCTCGATCCTGATGTGGCTGAGCGCCCGGAAGATCTGGTGGTATACGGCGGTATCGGTAAAGCGGCACGCAACTGGGAGTGCTTTGAGCAGATTCTGCGTTCACTGCGTGCGTTACAGCCCGAAGAAACCTTGCTGATCCAGTCAGGCAAACCAGTGGGTGTGTTCCGTACCCATGCCGATGCACCACGCGTCTTGCTGGCTAACTCCAACCTGGTGCCGCACTGGGCTAACTGGGATCATTTCCACGAACTGGATAAAGCCGGCCTGATGATGTACGGCCAGATGACCGCCGGTTCCTGGATCTACATTGGTGCGCAAGGCATCGTGCAGGGCACCTTTGAAACCTTCGCCGAAGCGGGTCGCCAGCATTATGACAGCGATTTGAGCGGCCGCTGGATCCTGACAGCAGGCCTGGGCGGCATGGGCGGCGCACAACCACTGGCTGGCGTACTGGCCGGTGCCAGCGTGTTAGCCATTGAGTGCCAGGAATCACGTATCGATTTCCGTCTGCGCACCCGTTACGTCGACCACAAAGCTTATACCTTAGACGAAGCGCTGGATCTGATTGAGAAAGCCACCAAAGCTAAACTGGCGATTTCTGTTGGTCTGCTGGGCAACGCCGCCGAAATCGTGCCGGAGTTGGTGAAGCGTGCCAAAGCGGGCGGCATGAAACCGGATATCGTCACCGATCAGACTTCCGCACACGATCCGATCAATGGCTATCTGCCAGTGGGTTGGGATCTGGATCGCTGGCAGGCCGAGCGCGTCAGCAATCCTAAAGCTGTTGAGAAAGCGGCACGTGCGTCGATGGCGGTGCATGTGCAGGCGATGCTCGACTTCCATCATATGGGCGTGCCGACCGTGGATTACGGTAACAACATTCGTCAGGTGGCGCTGGATGAAGGGGTGAAAAACGCCTTTGATTTCCCAGGCTTCGTGCCCGCCTATATTCGCCCACTGTTCTGTGAAGGCAAAGGTCCCTTCCGCTGGGTGGCGCTGTCAGGCGATCCGGAAGACATCTACAAAACTGACGCCAAGCTGAAAGAGCTGTTCCCGGAGCACAAGAACCTGCATCGCTGGCTCGACATGGCGCAGGAACGTATTGCCTTCCAGGGGCTACCCGCGCGCATCTGCTGGTTGGGTCTGGGCGAGCGCCATAAAGCCGCGCTGGCATTCAACGAAATGGTGCGCAACGGTGAGCTGAAAGCGCCTATCGTCATCGGCCGTGACCACCTCGACTGTGGTTCCGTGGCGTCACCCAACCGTGAAACCGAAGCGATGAAAGACGGTTCGGATGCGGTGTCTGACTGGCCGCTGCTGAATGCCCTGCTGAACACCGCAGGCGGCGCGACCTGGGTGAGCCTGCATCACGGCGGCGGCGTTGGCATGGGCTTCTCGCAGCACTCCGGCGTGGTGATTGTCTGCGACGGCACCGCCGAAGCGGATGCGCGTCTCGGCCGCGTGCTGTGGAACGATCCGGCGACGGGCGTGATGCGTCACGCGGACGCGGGCTATGAACTGGCGCAGAGTTGTGCGAAAGAGCATGGCTTGAATCTGCCGATGCAGAAGTAATTTGTCGTGATAACTGAAGTCGCCCTTCGCCGGGCGACATTTTTTCGTCTTAGTTCAGCCGCCAAACCTTCTCTCTACTCCCTACTCTCTACTCTCTAATCTCTACTCTCTACTCTCTACTCTCTACTCTCTACTCTCTACTCTCTACTCTCTACTCTCTACTCTCTACTCAATGTTTCGTGCCATATCCCGGACTGACAACCATAAATTGCCGCATAAAACTCGTGAATCCCCCCTTTATCCCTTCAGCCCCTACATTCCCTCATTCCCTCATTCCCTCATTCCCTCATTCCCTCAGTCTCTCAGTCTCTCAGTCT
>NZ_JZRD01000006.1:0-58787 GCF_000963995.1 Pantoea sp. SM3 | reverse complement strand
AACTGCTGAACTGCTGAACTGCTGGGTGCGTGTGGGTGCGGGCCGCAGCATCTCTGCTGCCGCCGGGCAGTCCTCGCGCCGCTGACGCGGTGCCCTCGGCTTCCACGTCGTGCCGACGGACCGTTCGGGGATCGACCATCCCTGGTCGGCCCCGAACTGATCCACGCATCCCTGCGTGGATCTCCTGGCCCAACGTAAAAGCCTCAGCGCTGTGGATAGCCCTTGCAGCATCAGAGGTGCTACGGCCACTAACACTTGTGCGGTATTTGACAAAGCGTATTCAAGTTTGTGAGCCGATGTGAGTTCTTATTGGCTGAAGTTTATGAATAGGCTGATAGTCTCATTAGCATCACATAATCAAGCTTATGGACAAAAATGCGGTTGGTGACATAACGCACTGAAGCTTATGGGAAGAAAAGTGCCTTTAAACAAAACGCACGAAAGTTTATGAGCTGGCTGGGGGCGCAGGGGGGCAGGCAATCCGCAGCGCCGAGCAGAGTGAGTCTGCCAGGATAGCCCGCAGGGACGCGGGCGAAAGGCGGGGCGGCACAGGGATGTGCCATCCCCGCCGTTCCGTCAGGCAGACGAACGAAGTGAGGGCACCGCGTCAGCGGCGCGAGGACGCCAGCCTCCCTGCGCCCCCAGCCAGCGTTAAATCGGTTGTAAGCCAACCCGCATTTCAGCCAGCAATCCTAACCTATGTTTCAAACTGAATTTGAACCGGAACCGCCAGCCTGCAAAAAATTAACCCCGGCGCGCATCCGGGCGCACCAAATCAAACCGCAAATCCTCACTGATGCCGTAATACGCCGATGGGCCGCCAGCTCGCAAAATAGGTTGCGCCTTTGCGGTCTGGTAAATACCCTCTTCAAGCAACGCTTCATCGATATGAATCGCCACCACTTCACCCAACACCAGCCAACTCTCCAGTTCAGTGCCTTGCACATCCTGCAGGCGAATCAGCTGGGTCAGACGGCACTCAAAATTAACCGGGCTCTCTTCCACCATGCTGACGTTGACGTGCGAGGCAGCGATTGGTGTCAATCCTGCGAGTGCGAACTCATCTTGTTCAGGCGGCACAGAAGCAGAACTTTCATTCATCGCTTCGGCGAGCGGACGAGTGGCCAGATTCCAGACAAACTCTTTGCTCTCACTGATATTGCGTACGCTGTCTTTCCAGCCGCTGCTGGCGAAACCGATGATGGGGGGATGATAGTTAAAACAGTTGAAGAAACTGTAGGGTGCCAGGTTGCGCTGGCCACTGGCGCTCAGCGAACTCACCCAGCCGATGGGGCGGGGACCAACAATAGCGTTCAGCGGATCGTGTGGTAAACCATGCCCGCTTCGTGGCTGATAAGTATAACGTTGTCGCATTAGCGCTCCTGGCTTGTCTGATAAACTTCGCACCACAACGGTGTCATGGCATCCCAATCTCGGTTATCGGGAAAGGGATGACCTTAATGCCCGTCTGTTGTAGCACGAATTATTTGGGACTCAATTTGGGGATATTAGGTTTAAATGCAATACAGATAATCGTGTAAGCGGATTGTGCGATGCCGCCATCCAGCGTATCTTACGCCCGCGCTACTTTCCGGAGAATCTATGAACAAGCCAACCGCCACCTCGCCATTCCATCCCCGTAATCGCCATCAGGGCCGTTATGATTTTGCTGCTCTGACCGCCGCCCATCCGCCGCTGGCGGTGAAAGTGCGTCCAAATGGCTACGGCGAGCTGTCGGTAGATTTTGCCGATCCTGAAGCGGTGATGCTGCTCAATCAGGCGCTGATCAAACTATTTTATAACCTGAACTGGCAGCTACCGGAAGGCTACCTGACACCACCCGTACCAGGTCGTGCTGACTATGTGCATGCACTGGCTGATTTGCTGGCCAGCGACAACGGCGGCAAAGTGCCACGCGATGTCGATATTATGGATATCGGTTGCGGTGCCAACCTCATCTATCCGCTAATCGGACACGCGGAATACGGTTGGCGTTTCACCGGTACGGATATCACGGCTGAAGCGATTACCGCTGCTAACCAGATTGTCGCCAGCAATCCCGGCTTACAACGCGGTGTGCGCCTGCGTCGTCAGAAAGACGATTCCGCCATTTTCGCCGGTGTGGTGCACAAAAATGAGCGCTACCATGCGGTGCTGTGTAACCCACCGTTCCATGCATCGGCACAGGAAGCGGCGATGGTGGGTCAGCGTAAAACGCGCAATCTGGGCTTAGGTAAAAATGCACCACTCAACTTTGGTGGTCAGCACAAGGAACTGTGGTGCGAGGGCGGAGAACGTCAGTTCGTGGGTAAGATGATCGACGAGAGTGTGGCTTACGCGGATCGTATTGTCTGGTTTACCTCACTGGTTTCGCGCAAAGAGAACCTGCCTGCGCTGCGCGATCAGTTGCGCGATCTCGATGTTGAGGAAGTGCGAATCATTGAGATGGCACAGGGGCAGAAACAGAGCCGCTTTATCGCCTGGACTTTCCTGCCGCCCGTTGCGCGCACTAAACGCCTCGTGCGCTGATTCAACGGGCGCGGAGGCCGTGTTTCTCTGGGTGTAAAATATGGAGGCGGGCTCTGGCCCGCCCATTTGATCACTTGCGCTAAGCCGTACCGCCTTGTGTTTGCAGTCCACATTGAAATGAGCCCTGGCAATGTCCCACTTCAGTTCTCGCGCTGAATTTAGCGATCGCCATCGGCACCGGTTAGACGGCAGGTGCGAGTTCCGGCCCCGTCATGCAGGCGCGGAATCTGACAACCAGGTGCCGTCCCTGTGTGATGCTACGATGGATTGGGCGGCGGCAGTGCTGCCAGCGTAGCCGCCGAAGCCACATCGTTACCCGTCTGCATCACTTCCACCGTCTGATGCGGCGTTCTAATTCCTGCGGCATCAAAATGCTTCTTCACCTTATCATCCAGCGCAAAACGCACTGTCCACTGCTTCAGCGGTTGGGTGGTGAATGAGACGCGCACGGTAAAGGATTGATTGGTCAAGCCTACCAGCCCGGAAAAACTCGGTTCGCCAATCACCATGCCGCGAATATCCGGATTCTCCAGCAACGCTTTCACCGCCGCCTGCAAGGTCGCATTCACGCGCTCGGTGTCTTCACTGCGGTCTACATCATAGTTGGCGACAAACGAGCCAATACCGCGCACAAAGTTGGCGAAAGTGGTAATCGAAGACCAGGGAATGATGTGATAGGCACCGGTATCCTGTCGCACGCCGACGGAACGAATCGACATGCGCTCCACCGTGCCGGTAATCGGGCCAATGGTCACCAGATCGCCGGTATTCATGCCATTCTCAAACTGAATAAAGATACCGGTGATAATATCCTTCACCAGCGTTTGCGAACCGAATGACACTGCCAGCCCCAGCGCACCGGCACCCGCTAGCAGCGGCGCGATGTTAACGCCCACTTCTGACAGCAGAATCATAATGGTGATGGTGCTGATCACCACCGCCAGCGCGTTACGGAATAGCGTCAGTAAGGTGCGCGTACGTGCGCTGGGCATCGGCCTTCCGTGTGAATCCGAAGCCAGACGGCTTTCGATCAGGCTAGCCAGCAGTGTCCAGCCGATGGCAGAAAGCAGTAAAATCATCACGATACGAATCAGCACATCCACCATTTTCTGCCCGGCTCCCAGCGTGAGCCAGTGCCAGAGATCAAACAGATTCCAGGCATTAAGCAGCAGCAATAGCGTGGCGAACACGGTGATCACCCGCGCCAGTTTCAGCAGTGCTTTCACCCAGTCATTGACGCGTTTCTGCAGCTCAGGATAGTTGCGACGCAGATCCGGCGAAAGCGTCAGCGTTTTGCCAATCCAGCGCGTCAGCATGCCGGAAATCAGCGCGGCGATAACAATAATCGCCATGCTGCGCACCGTGGCGGACATCATAAACTTCAGGCTGTCACCCGGATTGAAGATCGAGAACAGGAACAGCGCGATAAAGTAGGCGCTCGCCAGCCAATGCCACACCATCGCAAAGGCGCGAATAAACAAGGCAAAGAAACTCATACTGCGATCGGCCAAACGCGATAGTTCGTCGTGGATGTTACGTCGATTGCGAAAAATCAGCCACAGCGCCCAGCCGGTCATAATGCACATGATCAGTACATTCACCAATGCAGCGATTTGCATATTGACCTGATTGCCGACGATCGGCACCACCACAAGTAAGCCATAACCAATGGTGCCGCTGAGCCAGCTGAGACGCGTGTTCCAGTATGCGGCACGTGCATCGGAAAGATGAAAGAAGCGCAGGGTGGGGAAGCGTGGGCAGAATATCAATCGCAACACCGCTTTGAAAAACTCAATCAACGCAAAGGCATTGAGGAACAGCCCCTGCTGATAGGCAATGGTGCGGTTGTTGTTGTGGTAGTTATCACTGATGATTTGACCCACAAACAGCGTCAGCGCCAGCAGCACTAAGTCGAGCAGAAAGGCGACGACGATGGTGGCAGGAAGATGCAGCCACTTGGTGCGCTCCAGATTATGATTGCGCCCCCAGCGGCCCATGCGCTGCCACACGGGATACATCAACAGCCGCGTGAACCAGTAAAAAGCAAAAACGGCAGCGGCGAGCCCGGCGAAATACTTCAGTGCATTGAAGAAGGTTTGCTGATTAAAGGATTTGTGCGGCGCGTTAACGATGTTGTCGTGCAAACGGACAAACTGCGAGGCAACGGCACCCCCGTATTCGCGTGTGACGTTGGTGACGCTCTCCAGTACCGTGGGATCTTCCTGCTCAGCCTGCGGTGGTGCCAGGACGGGTTGTTCATTGTTGGCTTTACTGGTGGCGGCCTGACGCAGCTGATCGATCAATTCCTGACGCGAATCGTTATTCTCCAGAATATTCGCCAGCGCGGCATAAGCGGCTTTTTTATCTTCCAGCGTTGGCTCTGCTTCAGCGGTGGTGTTGGCAGCGGGCGTTGACGTTTGTTGAGCGGCGACGGCGGCCTGCGGCAGATTGACCGCGTTTGCGGTGGGAACGAGGAACAGACAGAGCAGCATCCATATGGTAAGGCACCATGATGGGCGGGCAAACGACATGACCTTCTCCTTGAGCAACGCGCAACGGCACAAGAGAAAAAGTATAGTCAGTGATGGAAGGTGAAGATTCTGAAAGGAAAATTCTTTACGGAAGAAGAGGCGGCTTTACAGCCGCCTCGTCATTTATGATACGTGCTGCAGGAACTCACGCAGACGATCGCTCGGTGGGTTGGTGATCAACTCATCCGGATTGCCATCTTCAGCGATAGTGCCTTTATCAATGAAGATCAGACGCGAAGCCACTTTCTGAGCGAAGCCCACTTCGTGCGTCACAATCACCATCGTCATGCCTTCTTCAGCCAGATCCTGCATCACCTTGAGCACTTCATGGCGCAGTTCTGGATCGAGTGCAGAGGTTGGCTCATCAAACAGCATCATTTTCGGCTTCACCGCCAGTGCACGGGCGATGGCGACACGCTGCTGCTGACCACCAGACAGTTCGGCTGGGAAGTGGTGCGCACGCTCGGCGAGGCCGACTTTACCTAACAGTTCACGTGCCAGTTTCTGTGCGTCGTCCTTCTTCGCACCGCGCACACGAATTGGGCCGAAAGCCACGTTGTCCAGCGCACTCATCTGTGGGAACAGATGGAACTGCTGGAACACCATACCGGCTTCCTGGCGAATCAGACGCTCATCGACTTTAGGATCGTTAACTTTCATGCCATCAACAATCAGGTCACCGGTAGTGATCTCTTCAAGCTTGTTGATGCAGCGCAGCAGGGTCGATTTACCTGAGCCAGATGGCCCGATAATCACCACCACTTCACCCTGATTGATCTTCAGGTTAATGTCGTGCAGGACTTTGGTCTGGCCGAAGTTTTTAGAGACGTTTTTAAATTCAATCACAGGATTTTCACCTTCTTCTCAATACGGCGCAGTACAAAGCTCAACACCAACGTAATAACCAGATAGATAATCGCAACGGCACTCCAGATCTCCAGCGCGCGGAAGTTTCCGGCGATGATTTCCTGACCCTGACGGGTCAATTCCGCCACGCCGATCACGATAAACAGCGAGGTATCTTTGATACTCACGATCCACTGGTTACCGAGCGGTGGCAGCATACGACGCAGTGCCAACGGCATGATGACGTAACGCAGGGTTTCACGACGGGAAAGACCCAGCGCCAGGCCTGCTTCACGGAAGCCTTTGTTGATCGACAGCACGGCACCACGCGTGATTTCCGCGATATAGGCACCGGAGTTAATCATGATGGTGACCACGGCAGCGGTAAACGGATCGATACGCAGGTCCGGGAAGGCCATCGGCAAGGCGAAGTAAATAAACATTACCTGCACCACGATTGGCGTACCGCGGATCAGCTCGATGAACACCAGCGCGATGTTATTGGCGATCCATCCACCGTACGCGCGTGCGAAGCCGGCGACTAAACCAATGATTAACCCGCCAATTAAGCCGAGTACGGAAATTATCAGGGTCATTTTGGCGCCTTCGATCAAAATCGGCAGGGCTGGCCAAATGACGCTCCAGTCAAACTCCATGGTGTAACTCCAAAATCTGTTGCAATGGAAATGTAAAAAGCAGGGAGACGAAGCTCCCTGCTGGAACAAATCGGCTTAGGCCGGAATTATTTTGGCTCGCTGCCGAACCATTTTTTATAAATTGTGTTGTAAGTGCCGTTGTCGCGCAGGGTTTTCAGCGCGCCATTAATCTGATTACGCAGCTCATCACTGCCTTTTGGCAAGGCGATGCCATACTGCTGAGCTTCGATAGACTCGCCAACCGCTTTGAAGCGACCTTTACCGGCGGTGTGGATGAAGTACAGGATGTTTGGCGTGTCGTGCAGCACGGCGTCAGCACGGTTGGTGCCCAACTCCATGTAAGCGTTGTCGATGTTCGGGAACTGACGCAGATCTTTAGACTTGATGTGCGCTTTTGCGTAATCAACAGAACCGGTACCGCTCTTCACCGCAACCACTTTGCCGTTCAGATCGTCGATGCCTTTGATGTTGTTTTCGTTCTCACGCACCATCACTAACAGACCACTTTTGTAATAGCCGTCAGAGAAGTCGATGGCTTTTTTGCGCTCGTCGGTGATGGTGATACCGGCCAGTGCCACGTCAACGTTTTTGGTTTGCAGTGCTGGGATAATACCGCTGAAATCCATTGGCTTCAGGGTGTAATCCAGCTTCAGTTCTTTGGCGATAGCGGCCCACAGGTCGATATCGAAACCAACATAGTCGTTGCCCTGTTTGAATTCAAAAGGCACGAATGCGGTGTCGGTCGCAACGACCAGTTTCTTATCTGCTGCAGTGGAAGAAAGCGAGAAGGCCAGCGCCAGCGCGGCCACGGAGACTTTAATCAAAGACTTCATCATTATTTTCCTTATTACCCTTCAGACCTGATGGCCTGATGTACGGCTATTCATATGAAAAAATTATGCCAACTTTTCATTTTGGTCGAAATCAGCAGGATGCAGGGCCTGGCTGAAGCGATTTTGCTGTAGTCGAAAAGTCTGCACTAATATGGCTCACCAAAATAGTGCATCGTGCTGTTGTGGTGCAGGCACAGTGTGCACCAAGGGCTTAGCAAGGGAAAGGTAGGATTAAGAATTTGTTAACGACGTCAAAAAAAGCACCAAAATGTTACAGACATAAAAAAAGGCGGGATAACCCGCCTTCGCTGTAACTGACATTATTCGATGTTGGATTCGATGAACCACAGGAATTTATCCAAATCACGCGATGCCGCCGTGAAAATGTCTGCAGTGTCTTCATCGCTTACTTCACTGATGGCCTTACGCGTATCGTTCGCAACAATCGCGTAACGATCGGCCAGCGCTTTCAGATGATCCTGAACGGTGTGGATGTTGAGCGGATAGCTTTTCAATGGCGTCTTGTCGTTGACGATCTGAGTGGTACCCAGCGCCACGCCGCCGAGCTGTACAACACGCTCTGCAATGGTGTCCTGATGATCGGTGATGGCAGTACGGAAGCCATCCAGCATTTCGTGCACACCGATAAAGTTGGCACCACGCATGTTCCAATGCGCCTGCTTGGTGATCAGTGACAGATCAATAAACTCCACTACCAGACGGTTGAGCACCTCGATGGTCGCTTTCTTATCGCTATCAGCAACATCATTACGGGTGTAAATGAGATCAGACGATTTAGTTTTAACCAGTTTTGCGGTACTCATCATTAATATCCTCTAATTGATGGTTGTCCTAATCAAGCACGGGAATAAGTATAGCAGCAGTTTTTGGCTGTGCAGGATTGTTTAAACCGATGACAGGAATAGATAAACCTTCATGTTGTGCGGGATTTGAGCGTTTTATATATTTTGCATTCATAACAATGATTTACACTGCGTGTTAATTGCTTATCAATGATGTTGCAAAATAATAACAAAACCGAAGATGGTGATGAGAAAAAAGATAATGAGAATGCTTATATATTCAGCCTGCAGCTTAACAGGCTGAATTTGGCATTATTTATTGCGGATTATTAATATCCACTTCGCTTATTTTGGCACTCTTCTGTTTCATGGTGAGTGTCGAACCCGCCGACGCGGCGATAATCGCCAGCAGCGCGATCCACTGCTTCAGCGTTAGCAGCTCACCGAGGAACAACATCCCTGAAAGTGCGGCCATCGCGGGTTCCAGACTCATCAGCGTGCCAAAGATGCGAGCCGGCAAGCGGGTTAAGGCCATCATCTCCAGTGAATAAGGAATGGCACTGGAGAGCAGGGCGATAATCAGCGCCAGTGGCAGTATTTCCCAGTGCCAGATGCCGGGCGCAGCAAAAGTTAACCCGAGGGGGACGAAGATCACTGAGGCGATCAATGATCCCATGGCAACCGTCGCTGGACCATGTTCCGCACCGGCGCGTTGCCCCGCCAGAATATAGACCGCCCAACAGGCACCTGCTCCCACGGCTAACAGCGCACCCAGCGGATCGATATGGCTGATGCCATCACCAATCGGCAGTAGAAACCACAAACCGGTGACCGCCAGCACTACCCACAGGAAATCGAGGGGACGTCGCGCACCGGCCAGCGCCAGGGTTAAAGGACCCAGAAATTCCAGGCCAACCGCCACGCCCAGCGGCACGGTGCGGATCGATAGATAGAAGAGATAGTTCATACAACCGAGCGCCAGACCGTACATCAAGAGCGGTTTACGCTGGGCGCGGGTAAAACGTAAACGCCACGGCTTAAAGATGACGCACAAAATCAGGGTGCCCAGTCCGAGACGCAATGCGGTGATGCCCGGAGCCCCTACGGTAGGAAACAGTGATTTTGCCAGGGAAGCACCGCCCTGAAGCGAGAGCATGGCAATCAGTAGCACGGCAATCGGAAACAAAACCGGGGCCATTTTGGCGTTCGTCTGAGGCGTAGACATCCTGTAATTCAATCCCGTAGTGATTAACAACACAGCAACAAAACGCCAGTGTAAAGGAATCTTAAGGAAATAAGGAGGTGTGTAAGAGGGAAAATAAATGCTGCGACAGCCTGGGAAATAACCGTTTTCCGGGCCATTTAAGTAAAGAAATGTCAGGTTAGTTTAGGAATATCCTTAAAGGCATTTTTTATAGCACGAAATATTATTGCAGGAAGATGACGCTTTTTATAAGTAAAATGAATGACATAGGAAACTTCATTAACTTTCTGTTACACCAAACAATCTCTTAGACAACAAATAGCGGGCAGAGTTTCTTGCTAATTTTTGTTATATTTTCAGCGTTGTCAGGAGAGAAGTATATTCACATTTGAGGTGGTTTATGAAAAAAATTGCATGTCTTTCAGCACTGGCTTGTGTACTGGCAGTTTCAGCAGGTTCAGCCATGGCGCAGAGCACCGTTTCTGCTGGTTACGCGCAGAGCGATTATCAGGGCGTTGCTAACAAAGCAAACGGCTTCAACCTGAAATACCGTTACGAAGATGGTACTAACCCACTGGGTTGGATCGGTTCTTTCACCTACACCGAAAAAGACCGCACTGACGCTGGCGTTTACAACAAAGGCCAGTACTACGGCATCACCGGTGGTCCTGCTTACCGTCTGAACGACTGGGCAAGCATCTACGGCGTGGTCGGTATCGGTTACGGTAAGTACCAGGCGAATGACGCAGCTGCACAGTCTAAATCTGACACCAGCGATTACGGTTTCTCCTACGGCGCAGGCATGCAGTTCAACCCAATCCAGAACGTTGCTGTTGACGTGGGTTACGAGCAGAGCCGTATCCGTAGCGTAGACGTTGGCACCTGGATTGCTGGCGTAGGCTACAGCTTCTAAGTTTTTGCTTAGACCAGAGTTGCACATGAAACGGCCCATTATGGGCCGTTTTTTTATGCCTATTTTTGCGGGGCAGGAGGAAGGGTCGCGCGGATCTTTTTCACCTGATCGGCCGTTACCGGTGCCGCTTTATTACCCCATCCATTGCGAATAAAGTTAGCGACATCAGCGACCTGCTGATCATCCAGGCGCCAGGCGAAATCTGGCATGGTGAAACCGGTCGGTGCCTGTTGCGTAATCGCACGCTGACCGCCTTTCAAAATGACACTGATCACTGATGACGGGTCTTCACTCAGCAAGGCCGGATTATGCGCCAGCGCCGGGAAGGTACTGGCATAGCCTTTACCGTCCGTACGATGGCAGGCAGCGCAGTTATCCACGTAAACCTGCGCGCCTGATTGGCTGACATCCCCTTTGAACAGCGCTTGCGACGTCGCATCGCTGGCCTGTGGTGCAGCGGTGTTATCCGCAGCCGGTAAAGACTTCAGATAGACGGCAATCGCATTCAGATCTTCATCACTGAGGTACTGAGTACTGTGTGCAATCACATCCGTCATCGAACCAAAGGCAGCGCCTTGCTTATTCGCGCCGGTTTTCAGGAAGAGGGCAATATCTTGTTCGGACCAGCTGCCTAAACCCGCTGCCGGGCTGGCGGTCAGGTCTGGCGCATGCCAGCCTTCCAATGTGCCGCCGGTCAGATAGCCTTTGCTGTTCTGACCCATGGCTTTCTCCTGGAAGCCAATGCCACGAGGAGTGTGGCATGAGCCACAGTGACCGAGCCCCTGCACCAGATAAGCACCGCGTTGCCACTGTGCTGATTGACCGGCAACCGGAGCGTAAGTGCTGTCATCGGCAAAGGTCCAGCGCCAGAACGCCAGCGGCCAACGCATGCTGAGCGGCCACGGGATATCACTTTTGTGATTCTCCTGGCTTACCGGCTTCACACCCTGCATAAAGTAGTCATACAACGCGTGCATATCACTGTCGCTGATTTTGGCATATGACGGGTATGGCATAGCCGGATAGAGCGAACTGCCATCTTTAGCGACACCCCCGCGTACCGCTTTGACGAAGTCATCGTAGCTGTAGTCGCTAATACCGTGTGTTTTATCTGGCGTAATGTTGGTGGAGTAAATGGCGCCGATCGGCGTGCTCATTTTGAGCCCACCGGCAAAAGGTTGTCCACCTGCTGCGGTATGGCATGCGGCGCAATCGCCCGCTTTGGCCAGATACTCGCCTTGCTTAACCGAGGCATCGGTCGCGGCTGATGCGGCGTGGCTGATCAGCGCGCCGCTGAGAGCGAAAAAGAGTGCGGAAAATTTCACTATAACGCTCCTTATCAGGCCTGAACCAGCGGACCAGGGTTAGCAAGATAGCGGTTGCGAATCGCATCCGCCGCGAATAATGCGGTGGCACAGACAATCCCGGTGGGGTTGTACGCCAGGTTTTGCGGGAAGCAGCATGCGCCCGTCACAAACACGTTCGGTACATCCCAGCTTTGCAGGAACTTGTTCACCACGCTGGTACGCGGATCGTCGCCCATCACGGCACCACCTGTGGTGTGCGTTGATTGGTAAGGGCGGACATCGTAATGGCTGTTGAGCGTTTTGAAGCCCACTTCATAGTGCTTAGGATTCATCACCTTGACGATCTCCTCGGCCTTATCTTTGATGAAGTTGGTCATCTTCAGCTCGTTCTGTTGCCAGTCGAACGTCATACGCAGCAGTGGTTGGCCGTAGATATCACGGTACGTGGGATCAAGGTCGAGATAGCACTGCTTATACGGCATCACTGAACCGGACGAGCCGACGTTCATGTTGTGCAGATAATTATCTTTGATGGCCTGTTTCCAGCCGGAGCCCCAGCGCGGCGCATCTTTAGGGATGCCCATCTGCTGGATGGGACGTCCGCCGGAGAAGGCTGCCGAAATGGTGGCACCGCCGACAAAACCGACTTTGCTGTGATCGAAGTTTTCTGCATTGAAATCATCGATAACGGTTGAGGTTGCACCGGTTGCCGCAAACGGATTGAACCAGTTGTCGTTGTCATAAAACAGCTTGATGCCGCCGGTCATCTGGTAGGCATAGTTCCTGCCCACTACGCCGTCACCGGTTTGTGGATCATATGGCTTACCGATTTTTGACAGCAGCAGTAAGCGCACATTGTGCAGCTGGAAGGCGCTGAGGATCACCAGGTCAGCCGGTTGCTCGACTTCGTTACCTTGCGCATCGATATAGGTTACGCCGGTGGCTTTTTTGCCGCTGCTGTCGGTATTAACGCGAATCACGTGCGCCTGAGTGCGTAACTCAAAGTTACTAAACGGTTTCAGAGCAGGGATAACACAGCTTTGCGGTGAACCTTTGGAATAATTGAAGCAACCGAAGCGTTCGCAGTAACCACAGTAGTTACACACGCCAAGCTGAACGTTGTAAGGGTTTGTCCAGGCTTCGGTACAGTTAGCGGCGGGACATTCGAACGGATGATAGCCGAGTTGTTTCGCTGCTTTGGAGAACAGTTCGCCAGCATACAACGTCTCGAGCGGCTTAGTGGGATAGCCATTTTTACGTGGGGATTCGAACGGGTTACCCCCTTCGACTTTTTCACCGTTGAGATTACCGACCTGACCCGCCGCACCGCAAATTTTCTCAAACTTATCGAAGTAGGGTTCCATCTCGTCATAAGAGAATGGGTAATCCTGCACCGTCATGTCTTTCGGGATGAAATCAGCCCCGTATTTTTCGATGACCGTGCTGCGCATTTTCAAGTCAGCTTCCAGCGGACGCCACAGCTGACCGTTCCAGTGTGTACCGGCACCGCCCACGCCATCACCGGGCAGGAAGGAACCGAAGCGACGATATGGCAGCGCGGTTTCCTGCGTGGTATGGCGAACCGTCACGGTCTCTTTCGAGGCGTTTTGGAACAGTTTTAAGCGAATACCGTAAGTCAGTTCATCGGCAATACGCGGATAGGAGAAGTCGGGGTAGGTATCGCGATTTTCGCCGCGCTCCAGTGCCACTATATTCAAACCAGAACTGGCCAGTTCCATCGCCATGAGCGAACCGGTCCAGCCGAACCCGACGATGACCACATCGACGGGCGCTTTTTTTACTGCCGCCATTACACGCTCCTTTTACTGGAAATGCTGACTGGGCCAAGGGGGTAGGGTTTATTAGGCTGCTGTACGGTATCGACGAAATCCGCACGTGCACCGGGAAAACCAATCATTTTCCACGAGGCCAGCGTTTGGTTGCCGCCGTGAATCGGATCGGCGAGATAACCCTCTTTGGCGTTTTCCAGTAGCTGCTCGAAAAACTGCTTGCCGTGAATAGCATCATTACGCAATTTGTCGGCTTCAAGCGCATGCAGAACCTCTTCCTGCTGCGCCGTCTCCAGTTGGTAAAAGTCTTTTTGATAATGCTGCTGACAGTGCCGATCAGCTAAAGCGATGCCCAATCGGTAGGTATCGCGCGGTACCAGATGGGATTGATAACCCATTTCCGGAATCGAATCGGCGAACGGGCCTTGCATGTACCACAGGCGACCATAGCCGTAAGGCAATTCCATCTGCTTATCGATAAACACCTGTACACCTTCACTGACGGCACCAGGACCGTTGGCGTCGGCGGGAATCAGGCGATCCAGTGCCGCGAGCAGAAATTTCCACTCTTTATCGTTGAAGTAGGCCGGAACATAATCAGATAACACGCCTTGTGGCTTGTCGGCTGCGGGGGAGGAGAGAGAAACCACACCGGTACTGGCTGCGGCGGCGAGGGGAATGAGCGAGAGCGATTTTTGTAAAAATCGTCTCCGGCCCGACGGTTGCTCTTCAGGCTTTTTAAGTGACATTGCTAATCTTCCTTACGAAAAAACCCACCCTGGGTTGATTTTGTTATAAGTATGTAATTTTTTGTTATGAGGAGATTAATCAGACGTCACAAAAGGTTGCAAGCTAAATGTTAGCAGCCTAATCGTTTAAGCGAAGTTGAAGGTAAAGTTATGTCAATGCCTGAAGCGATTCAGCCACAGTAAGCGCAGGGATTTGGAATTTGTTCAATAACATTAGAAAGAGTGGGACGAAAAAGGTAACAAAATGTGAGATCGTGCAAAGGATCCGTCAGAGAAACGGATCCTGAGAAGGAATTTATGGATGAATCAGCCGCGCCAGATGAGATTGGGGCAGGGGCGCTCGGTCAGCTGTTTGCCGGTCAGCTTTTCAATCAGCATCAGACGCAGGGCAAAGGGCGAGCGTTTAAACAGGCACAGCAGCGATTTCAGCTCAAAAGCCGGTTTGCTCTGCTCAACCTGGAAGCATTTGCCACAGTCGAGGCAGTTTTTCATGGTGGTCATGTTCACCTCCCGAATGAATAACGACGTAACAGTAAGCATAAACCTGCGATAAACAGCAGGAAAAGGAGTAGCAGCAGATAGGGTGCGCTCATCATTGCCTCCTAAATAAGCTATTCGCTTACATTACGAACAAAGATAGCACTGGCTATACTCTTTAGCCAACACTATTTAGGAAAAATTTGTGCTTATTTGTGCCTGGTTTACAATGAGCGCAGCCAGGCCCGCACCGCAGGTAAAGTGCGGCAGATAATAAAGAGGAAGCTGAATGAGTCGTCGTGCAAAGAGCGCCACCAATACGCCCCAGGGGCCGCTTAAAGATATAGAGGAGCATGTCGAAGGATTTCGCCAGGTGCGCGAAGCGCATCGACGTGAACTTATTGATGACTACGTAGAGTTAATCTCTGATTTGATTCGTGAATTTGGTGAAGCCCGTCAGGTCGATATGGCCGCGCGCCTCGGCGTTTCACAACCCACCGTGGCAAAGATGTTGAAGCGTTTAGGCACCACGGGTCTGGTGGAACAGGTTCCCTATCGCGGCGTGTTTCTGACGGCTGAAGGTGAAAAGCTGGCTGAAGCGAGCCGTGTGCGTCACCACATTGTGGAAACCTTCTTGCTGGCTTTAGGTATTAGCCCGGAAACTGCCCGCCGGGATTCTGAAGGTCTGGAACATCACGTCAGTGATGAAACCCTCGCCGTCTTCCAGAAGTTTTACGAGAGCCGCTAACCTACAAGGCCTTCCGCCATCATGCCCATCGTACTGCGTTCCTTAATGCGTGATCGTATTTTACATTTGTTGTTGCTTTTGGGTGTGATTTTATTGCCGCTGGCGGAGTATCGTTGGCCGCAATTGCCTGCCGCCGTTGACTGGCACACCATCATGACGCTCACCGGGCTATTGATGCTGACCAAAGGACTGGAAAACAGCGGCTATTTCGATGTGCTCGGCGCACGTCTGGTACAGCGCTTTCAACATGAGCGCACGCTGGCGCTGTTTATGGTCTGTGCCGCAGCGCTACTTTCCACCTTTCTCACCAACGATGTGGCGCTGTTTATTCTGGTGCCGCTGACGCTGACGTTGCGCAAATTCTCACGTCTGCCGATTTCCCGACTGATCATTTTTGAAGCGCTGGCGGTGAATGCCGGATCGCTGTTGACGCCGGTGGGCAATCCGCAAAATATTCTGTTATGGAGCCACGGCACACTCAGCGTGCCGGGATTTATCCTGCAGATGTCACCGCTGGCTGCGGTATTAATGATCAGCCTGATGGCGCTCACCTGGTGGAGTTTTCCCAAACGAACCATTCAGAAGCATGCGCAAAGCGAAGCGCATCAATGGCAAAAACCGTTGTTTATCATCAGCGTGCTGCTCTATCTGGTGTTTATTGTCGCTTTAGAGCTGAAAATGACCGGATGGGCACTGTTATTGGTGGCAGGCTGCTTCCTGATGATGGCGCGCAGCGTATTGATCAGTATTGACTGGAGCTTGTTACTGGTATTTGTCGCGATGTTCATCGATGTGTTTTTACTAATGCATCTTCCCCTGCTGCAACCGTATTTTGCCGCGATAGGTCATTTAAGCGAAGGGGGAATGTATTTGCTGGCGATCGGTCTTTCACAGGTCATCAGTAATGTGCCGGCAACCATTCTGTTGCTGCAAAAAGTGCCGCCTTCTGAGGTGCTCGCCTGGGCCGTCAACATTGGCGGATTCGGCTTGTTGCCGGGTTCACTGGCTAACCTGATTGCGCTGCGTATGGCGCAGGACAGCAAAGTCTGGTGGCGCTTTCACCTGTTTTCTCTGCCCATGCTGGCGTGGTCGATGCTGTGCGGTTGGTTTCTGTTGCACTGGCTACATTAAGGTAGCCAATTTGTCCTGCAGGTGAAGCTGACGCGCTGGTTATTCAGCGCGTTATCGCCCTCAGTGGCAGAAAATGCGTTGATTGTTGGGTTGTGTAAAGTTGTACTGGCATTTGTCAATTTTCGATCTAAGGTTAAGTTGACCGTTTTTGCCCGTGGATCGGGATCACAGCCAGCGATGATAACCTATGAGTGATAACCACAATCAGCCGCCCGCTCGCGAGCAGCAGGATGCGCAGCACGCTTCAGACTCCAGTCAAGAAAACAATGAACCGCAACGTAAACGCCCCGGCAAAAAGCCCCTGATCATTCTTGCCATCGTGGTCGTGATCATGCTGCTGGTGGGACTGTGGTTCTGGTTTACCACGCGCAATATTGAAAGCACGGATGATGCCTTTACCGAAGGCGATGCGGTGACCATCGCGCCGAAAGCGGCGGGTTATGTGGTGAAGCTGCTGGTGAGAGACAACCAGCGGGTGAAGCAGGGCGATTTGCTGGTGGAGATCGACCCGCGCGATACCAGTGCCCAACGCGATCAGGCCAGAGCCCAACTCGGTCTGGCGAAGGCGCAACTGCATCAGGCACAGGCGCAATTAGCGCTGTCTCGCGTGCAGTATCCTGCGCAGCGCGATCAGGCGTTAGCCGATCAAGCAAAAGCTCAGGCCAATCTTTTGAATGCGCAGGCGGATTATCGTCGTCAGCGCGGCGTAGATCCTCGCGCGACTTCCCAACGTAACATCGATACTGCGGCCGCGCAGTTGCGCTCCGCTGAAGCACAAATGCAAAGTGCTAAAGCGCAGGTCGAAGTGGCTTCACAGGTGCAATTGCAGATTCGTCAGCAGGAAACCAATGTGGAGGCGCGCCAGCAGCAGGTTGAGCAGGCGCAGGCACAGCTCAACACCGCCGAACTGAATCTCTCTTATACCCAAGTGCGCGCCCCCTACGATGGCTTTGTCACCAAGCGTAACGTGCAGGTCGGCACACTGGTACAGGCCGGCACGGCGCTGTTTTCACTGGTGTCGCCGGATATCTGGATCAATGCCAATTTCAAAGAGTCACAGCTGGCTCGGATGAATCCCGGTGACAAAGTGGATATCAGTATCGATGCCTGGCCTGATATGAAGCTGGAAGGGCACGTTGACAGCGTGCAGATGGGCTCCGGCTCGCGCTTCTCCACCTTCCCGGCCGAAAATGCCACCGGTAACTATGTGAAGATTGTGCAGCGCGTGCCGGTGAAAATCGTTATCGATAAAGGGTTGGATCCGAATCATCCGCTGCCACTGGGCCTGTCGGTTGAGCCGAAGGTCACCGTCGAATGAGTGCGAACGAAAGCTGGCGTCCGGCCAGCAATCCCTGGCTGGTCGCCATCACGGTAACGCTGGCGGTGTTTATGGAGATCCTCGACACCACCATCGTTAACGTGGCGCTGCCGCACATTGCCGGCTCACTCTCTTCCAGTTACGACGAATCCACTTGGGTGCTGACTTCCTATTTGGTAGCCAACGGCATTGTGTTGCCCATTTCCGCCTTCTTTAGCCGCTTGTTTGGGCGTAAACAGTTCTTCCTGATCTGTATTGTCATGTTCACCATCTGCTCGTTCCTGTGCGGTATCGCCACCGAGCTATGGCAAATCATTCTGTTCCGCGTGTTGCAGGGCTTTTTCGGCGGCGGTTTGCAGCCGGTTCAGCAATCGGTGCTCCTCGATTACTTTAAAGCGGAAGATCGTGGCAAAGCTTTTGGTCTCTCGTCGATTGCGATTATCGTTGCGCCAGTGATCGGCCCCACACTCGGCGGCTGGATCACCGATAACTACAGCTGGCGCTGGGTGTTCTTCATTAACATCCCAGTCGGCATTTTAACGGTGCTGGCGATCTATCAGCTGCTGGAAGATCCGCCGTGGGAGCGTAAATGGGCGAAGGGCAAGCTGAAAGTCGATTACATCGGCATCAGCTTGATCACCCTTGGACTCGGCTGTTTGCAGGTGTTCCTCGACCGTGGCGAAGATGAAGACTGGTTTGCCTCGCACTTTATACGCCTGTTTTGCATGCTGGCGGTGATCGGCATTGTCGGCGCCGTCTACTGGTTGCTGTATGCACGTAAACCAGTGGTGGATATCACGGTCATGAAAGATCGTAACTTTTGGGTGGCCGGTTTGCTGATGGCAGGCATGGCGATGATTCTGTATGGCAGTTCGGTGGTACTTCCACAGCTGGCACAGCAGGATCTGGGCTATACCGCGACCTGGTCGGGGCTGGTACTCTCGCCTGGTGCGATATTGATCGTTCTGACTATTCCGCTGGTGCTGAAGCTGATGCCGATTGTGCAAACACGCTACATCATTGCCTTCGGCTTTACCTGTCTCGCCAGCGCCTTCTTTTATTCCACGACCTTAACGCCGAATGTTGATTTCACCACCCTGGTATTGATGCGCAGTGCACAGTCCATTGGGCTGGGTTTTCTGTTTGTGCCGCTGACTACCATTGCTTTTATTACGGTGCCGCAACGGCTCAATGCGGATGCATCGGCATTGTTTACCATGTTCCGTAATGTGGCGGGATCGATCGGGATTTCACTGGCAACGGCAGGGATTACCGAACGTATGCAGACGCGCTCAGCGAATATGGTGCATAACATGACGCCGCTTAACGAGCCGTTCAACCTGACTTTGCAGCATTGGGCGCAGGCGATTCGCGACTTTACCAGCGCCGTCGGTGATCCACTGACGCTGGCGACCGGTCAGCTGTACAAAGAGATGATTGCGCAGGCGCGTATCCTTGCGTATATCGACGTCTTTATGGGTCTGAGTATTGTGGCCTTGCTGTTGATTCCATTTTGTTGGTTGCTTTCGCCGATCAAGAGCGAAGGCAGTGCAGGAGCACATTAAAATGATCACCTCTTCGCGCTTGAGTTTGCTGGCGCTCTCTCTGCTTCTGGCGGGTTGCGCTGTGGGTCCTGATTATCAGCCTCCCCATGCACAGACACCGGGCAGCTATCGCGATTTACCGTCGCAGGAAGCCTCAAAGCCGCAATCGGCGGCCACCAACCCGCTATGGTGGAAAAGCTTTAATGACCCACAGCTGGATAGCCTAATCGAACGCGCCATCGCAGGTAACTTAACCTTGCAGCAATCGGTGCTGCGCATTGCCGGTGCGCGTGAGCAACTGGCACAGGCGCGCGGAGGGCTTTTTCCGTCACTCAATGGTTCAGCCAAAGTAACCCGTCAGCAGTTGGGTTTAAAAGGCTTACTTAAGTCCAACGGGGTTTACGATCAGGTGGACAGTGACGTTGCCAGCCAGCTGAATGGCCTCGATCACTCGGTCACGTTGTATCAGGGCAGCTTTGACGCCAGCTGGGAGCTGGATCTGTGGGGCAAAGTGCGGCGTCAGATGGAAGCCGCAGATGCGCAGCAGCAGGCCGCCATCGAACAGCGCAATGATGCGCTCGTGTCGCTCGAAGCGGAAGTAGCGCGCGCCTATCTGCAACTGCGCGGCGCGCAAGCGGTGCTCAACAAGCTGCAGCAGCAAATCGATGTGGCGCAGCAAACCTGGGAACTGACGCAAAGCCAGCAGCGTAACGGCATGGCACCGCTCACCGATGTGGAAAACGCGCGTGCACAGCTGGCCTCGTTGAATGCGCAATTGCCAGGTTATCAATCGCAGGAGCGGCAGGCCATGAATGGCTTAGCGGTTTTGCTGGGCAAAACGCCGGGCGCACTGGATAACGAGTTGATGAGCAGTAAAGCGTTACCCGCGCTGCCGAAAATGGTGGCGGTGGGGATCCCATCCACGCTGGCGCGGCGACGTCCGGATATTCGGCAAGCGGAAGCCAATCTGCATGCGCAGACCGCCAACATCGGCGTGTCGGTGGCGGATCTGTTCCCCAGCCTGTCACTGACGGGTCAACTCGGGGTTCGCAACACCGATGCCAGCTATCTGGATGACTGGAGCAGCCATTTCTACAGCATTGGACCCTCGCTCTCCATTCCGATTTTCCAGGGCGGGCGTTTGGTCTCCAGTGTGAAACTGGCGCGCGCGCAGCAGGCCAATGCGGCGCTGGAATATCGCCAGACGGTGCTGACCGCCTTGCAGGATGTCGAGAATGCCCTGGTCAGCTATCGCGCCGATCAGCAGCAGGTGACAGCTCTGGATGAAACCACTGGCGCATTGCAGAGAGCATTTGATCTCGCCAGTGATAGCTACAAGCAGGGGATTTCCACCTTCCTGGATGTGTTGGACGCACAGCGCCAGTTAGCGCAGGCAGAAGCACAATCGACACAGGCACGCATGCAGAGTGCACTGGATTTAGTCGCGTTGTACAAAGCGCTGGGCGGCGGCTGGGAACCTTATCAGAACGTTAATCTGCCTGAATATTCCGTGTTTGGCCCTGCCACCACGGTGCCTTAATCGTAAATGGGGCAGTCTGCGGGCTGCCCCAGCATCAGGCATCACACTCCGCCCATTTTGGAACGAAAATTTTCATTTTGGATTAAATGCAAATTCCTCTCTGATCACTCTTCACCAATTTACCCGCAGTAAAGCCCATTTTTGTGATCTGCTCCGCATGTAAATACGGTGTTTATGATCCGTCACGCAAAATTTAAATTTCATAATTATTCCTGTTGGTTGAAATAAACTATTTTTAAATCTTCTCTCACTGTTAAGGATTGGATTATGCCGCGGGAAAACTACCTTACCCCCAACAAAGCATCAGGGCCGAACAGCAGCACGCGCACTGAACCCTTTGTGAAGGTAATAGCAATGATTGCCACCTTAGGGGGGTTGCTGTTCGGCTATGACACCGGTGTGATTTCTGGCGCACTGTTATTTATGGGTAACGATCTCCATCTGACACCCTTTACCACGGGGTTGGTCACCAGCAGCCTGCTGTTTGGCGCGGCTTTTGGTGCCCTGGCGTCAGGCCACTTTGCCGCCGCGGCCGGGCGGAGAAAAATCATTCTGGTGCTGGCGGTGATTTTCGCCATTGGCGCAATCGGCACCGCGTTAGCACCTGACGTTGAATGGATGATTTTCTTCCGCCTGGTATTGGGTGTGGCGGTGGGGGGAGCGTCAGCGACGGTTCCGGTGTACATCGCGGAGATGGCGCCCGCCAACAAACGTGGCCAGTTAGTGACCATGCAAGAACTGATGATCGTCTCCGGGCAGATGTTGGCTTACATCTCCAACGCCGGATTTAACGCGGTATGGGGCGGTGATGCTACCTGGCGCTGGATGCTGGCGGTCGCGACGGTGCCTGCCGTGCTGCTGTGGTTTGGCATGCTGTTTATGCCCGACTCACCGCGTTGGTATGCGATGAAAGGGCGGTTGGCGGAAGCGCGTCAGGTGCTGGAACGCACGCGAGCTAAACAAGATGTTGAGTGGGAACTCACGGAAATAGAAGAGACCTTAGCTGAAGAGCAACATGAAACGCGCCCACGCCTGCGTGAACTTCGCCAACCCTGGCTGTTTAAATTATTTTTGATTGGCGTGGGGATTGCGGTCATACAGCAGTTAACCGGGGTGAATACCATCATGTATTACGCTCCGACCATGTTAAAAGCCGTGGGCATGAGCGATAACGCAGCCTTAATTGCCACCATTGCCAATGGCGTTATTTCGGTATTAATGACTTTCGTTGGTATCTGGCTGCTGGGGCGCATTGGGCGCCGTACCATGACGATGTTGGGGCAGTTTGGCTGTACCGCCTGTCTGGTGTTTATTGGTGCCGTCAGTTATTTCATGCCGGAGACGGTAAATGGTCAACCTGATGTACTGCGCAGTTATATGGTGCTGCTGGGAATGCTGATGTTTTTGAGTTTCCAGCAAGGAGCACTCTCACCCGTGACCTGGTTGCTATTGTCTGAAATTTTCCCTACACGTCTGCGTGGGATATTTATGGGCGGCGCCGTGTTTGCTATGTGGATCGCTAATTTCCTTATCTCGCTGATGTTCCCGATCCTGCTGGCATCGGTGGGCTTATCGGGAGCGTTCTTTATTTTTGCGCTAGTCGGAATAGTAGGAGCCATTTTTGTGGTTCGCTATGTACCGGAAACACGAAATCGTTCGCTGGAACAGATCGAGCATTATTTGCACGACTGGCTGTCAAATGAAGAACCGCAACCGCAGTTGACGCACGCTGTGAAGAAAAGCTCGTAACCTGAGGTGACGTTTTATGAGGGTAAAAGCCGGTGCATGCGCTGGCTTTTTATCGTAAAGGGGGATAAAAATGCGATTGTGCTCTCAACTGTAAAAATATAATAATCACCTGTGAAAATAGATTTTCGTCCATAACATTAATCTTCATTAATCTGCTAACACACTTCAGCCAGACAAGGCATTGGCCGCTAAATGCTTGTTTATCAGCCGGGAATAACCTCTGAAATCGGTACCAGTTCCAGTCGGTGGTACTAAAATGCTGTTGTTAATTCACCGTTAATTAAAGCTTCTCGCTGGGGGTACCGCTCAAATTGTGAATACGTTAATCAGTTAGGAATTATCCGTCCGCATAAATTAATTTATTTTTTTATTTGAATTGGGTAATCTTGCCACTACAGTTTATTTAAACCCCCTTAAGCAAGGACCTTGTGATGAGTGACGCATTTAAAGTTCTGAACAACATTCGCACATTACGTGCGCAGGCTCGTGAACTGCCATTGACCGATCTGGAAGAGATTCTGGAGAAATTAACCGTGGTGGTGACTGAGCGCCGCGACGAAGTTCATGCAGAAGAAGCGCAGAATCGCGAGAAAGAAGAAAAGCTGTCTAAATACCGCGAAATGCTGCTGGCTGACGGTATTGACCCGAACGAATTGCTGGGTGCGCTGGAAACCGGTAAAAAACGCGCGAAGCGTGCACCGCGTCCAGCTAAATATTCTTACACCGATGAGAACGGTGAAGAGAAATCATGGACCGGCCAGGGCCGTACCCCAGCAGCGATTAAGAAAGCGCTGGACTCTGGTAAAAGCCTGGACAGCTTCCTGATCAAATAATCTACACAATCCTTGTAAGCGGGAGCCGAAGACCACGTTGTCTTCGGCTTTTTTATTTCTCTATTTGCAACAACGCGTTCAACGCCTTCGCTCGCTGCCCGCAGGCGCAGAGGTGGCGTCCCGGTGCTGCTTTCTGGCATAATGCCCGCTGTTTTTTCCTCCACTGCGTAACAAAGGTCAATGCCGTGTTAGTTTCCAGCAATATTACTATGCAGTTCGGCAGTAAGCCGCTGTTTGAGAATATCTCCGTTAAGTTTGGCGGCGGTAATCGTTACGGTTTAATCGGTGCGAACGGCAGCGGTAAATCGACCTTCATGAAAATACTGGGCGGCGACCTGGTACCGACCAACGGTAATGTTTCACTCGACCCTAACGAGCGTATCGGTAAGTTACGCCAGGACCAATTTGCTTTTGAGCAATTTAGCGTGCTGGATACGGTGATTATGGGTCACGCCGAATTATGGGCGGTGAAGGAAGAGCGCGACCGTATTTATGCTTTGCCAGAAATGAGCGAAGAGGAAGGCTATAAAGTTGCCGACCTGGAAGTCGAATACGGTGAAATGGATGGTTACAGCGCGGAATCTCGTGCCGGTGAATTATTACTGGGCGTGGGTATTCCGGTAGAACAGCATTACGGTCCGATGAGCGAAATCGCACCAGGTTGGAAACTGCGTGTGCTGTTGGCGCAGGCATTATTCTCAAACCCGGATATTTTGCTGCTCGACGAACCGACGAACAACCTGGATATTGATACCATTCGTTGGCTGGAGCAGGTGCTAAACGAACGTAACAGTACCATGATTATCATTTCGCATGACCGTCACTTCCTGAATATGGTGTGTACGCACATGGCGGATCTGGATTACGGCGAGCTGCGCGTGTATCCAGGAAATTATGACGAATATATGACCGCGGCGACGCAAGCGCGTGAACGTTTAATTTCTGATAACGCGAAGAAGAAAGCGCAAATTGCTGACCTGCAATCGTTCGTTAGCCGTTTTAGTGCCAACGCCTCTAAATCGCGTCAGGCTACTTCGCGTGCCAAGCAGATTGATAAAATTAAACTGGATGAAGTGAAAGCGTCCAGCCGTCAGAACCCTTATATCCGTTTTGACCAGGATAAGAAGCTGTTCCGTAATGCGCTGGAAGTTGAGGCACTGACGAAAGGATTCGATAACGGTCCGCTGTTCAGCAAGCTTAATCTGATGGTTGAAGTTGGTGAGAAAGTGGCTATTTTGGGCGCCAACGGTATCGGTAAAACCACGTTGCTGAAAACATTGGTCGGCGAGCTAACGCCTGACAACGGCACCGTGAAATGGTCCGAGAATGCGCTCATTGGTTATTACGCGCAGGATCATGCCGAAGATTTCGCCGATGACCTGAGCGTGTTCGACTGGATGAGCCAGTGGAAGCAGGAAGGTGATGACGAGCAAGCGGTGCGCAGTATTCTGGGCCGTCTGCTGTTTGGTCATGATGAAATCAAGAAGCCTGCTAAAGTGCTGTCCGGTGGTGAGAAAGGCCGTATGCTGTTTGGCAAGCTTATGATGCAAAAGCCGAACATCTTGATCATGGATGAACCGACCAACCACCTCGATATGGAATCGATTGAATCGCTTAACCTGGCACTTGAAGGTTACGAAGGCACTCTGATTTTCGTTTCACATGACCGTGAGTTTGTCAGTTCACTGGCAACCCGCGTGATGGAGATGAAGGGCGATCGCATTATCGACTTCACCGGCAACTACGAAGATTATCTGCGCAGTCAGGGTATCGTTTAAGATCGTTACACCCCTGTAGCCTCGTCCGCCGCATCCCTGCGGCGGGCGCTTTACTTTGGTTCGCCAGTTCGCCGGAAAGTTCTGCACCGTCAGGCATAAATGGTGGGCCGCTCCGTAAAGACGGCGTGAATACATCCCTGTAGCCTCGACCGCCGCATCCCTGCGGCGAACGCTTTACTCCGGACCCACCATTCCTGCCTTTATCAATATTTGTGCTTTCTGTTGGTTAATTTAGCCTGCGCGAACAACGATTGGATTTAAACAGCCACACCAAAGTTTAAAGGGAAGATAAGGTTCGCCCGAAGAGCAAAGCGTCTGGGCCACGGATGGCCCAGCCGATCGGCATGGATGCCGGTTTCCTTTGCGATCGGGCGGACCTTATCTGACCCTGCGCCTAACCTTCAGCGAAAACAGCCAAATCCACCATCATCCATGCAAACGCGGCTGCTAAGTCCTTGGTAACTTTGCAATCGGGCTAACCTTATCTGACCCTGCACCCAACCTTCAGCGAAACCAGTGAAACCAGCCAAATTAGCCAATCTGCCCAATATTCACATACTGGGTTTCCAGATACTCCTCCAGCCCAACATCCGCGCCCTCGCGCCCTAATCCTGAGGCTTTCACGCCACCAAACGGCGCCACTTCTGTGGAGATAATCCCTTCGTTAACGCCGACCATGCCGCTCTCCAGTTGCGGAGTGACGCGCAGCGCCCGCGCCAGATCACGGGTAAACAGATAGGCGGCCAGGCCATATGGCGTATTATTGGCGCGCTCAATCACTTCCTGTTCCGTACGGAATCGGAAGCAGGCGGCAACAGGGCCGAAAGTTTCTTCGTGCGCCAGACGCATCTTTTCATTGGCATCGGCCAGCACCGTGGGCTGATAAAAGCTGCCACCCAACGCATGACGCTCCCCGCCGCAAACCAAACGCGCACCGTGCTGCAAGGCATCCTGCACATGCGCTTCGACCTTCTCCATAGCTCGCTGATGAATCAGTGGCCCCTGCTGTGCGCCTGGTGTCAGGCCCGGTGCGACTTTCAACGCGTTAGCCGCCGCAGCCAGTTTGGTGACGAATTGATCATACACGCCATCTTGCACGTAAAAGCGGTTCACGCAGATACAGGTCTGTCCGCTGTTGCGGAATTTGGCGGCCATGGCGCTTTCGATTGCGGCATCAATATCGGCATCATCGAACACGATAAACGGTGCATTACCGCCCAGCTCCAGCGACAACTTCTTCACTGAACTCGCGGCGTCACGCATCAGCAACTGGCCAACGGCTGTAGAGCCGGTGAAGGAAATTTTCCGTACCGTATCGTGGTGCGTCAGCGTGTGGCCAATCTCCACCGTTTCCCCGCTCACCGCATTCAGCACGCCAGCCGGAACGCCAGCCTGTTCCGCCAGTACCAACAGGGCAAAGGCTGACAGCGGTGTCTCATTCGCCGGCTTCACAATTGCGGTACAACCGGCGGCCAGCGCCGGTCCCAGCTTGCGCGTCAACATCGCCAGCGGGAAATTCCATGGCGTTATCGCGGCGACCACGCCCACGGGCTGTTTCAGCGTCAGGATCAGATTTCCGGCCTTGGTTGAAGGGATCGTCTTGCCGTTGGCACGCTTGCCTTCCTCGGCAAACCATTCAATAAAACTGGCGGCGTAAAGCACTTCGCCACGCGCTTCTGCCAGCACTTTTCCTTGTTCCTGTACCACCAACTGCGCCAGCGCTTCCTGATTCTCGAGAATCAATTGATACCAGCGTTGTAAGATCGCTGCACGCGCTTTGGCGGTTAAGCCACGCCAGGCGGGCAGGGCGGCGGCAGCGGCATCAATCGCGCGGGTGGTTTCCGCCGCGCCAACGTTGGCCACCTGCGCCACCACGCTGTTGTCAGCGGGATTGGTCACATCATAAGTGCGATCGCTTTCCAGCCATTGTCCATTGCAATACCAGCCGGTACGCAGCAGTGAAGATGTCATGCGATATTCCTTGCAGATTGAAGTGAGTTATCCGTAAACACCGTGCGCGCAGCACGGCTATGACGGGCGATACGTTTACCCGCGGTGTAATCGTTGATCACGTCGCACGGCGTATAGTTGCGTTCCAGTTCGAAGCGCTCTTCGCTATCCAGCGGGGTATGCAGTGCAGCAATCGCGCTATCCAGTTGGGCAACGCTGTCTGCGCCTACCAGCATCGAATCCACACCGGGATGGGACAACACCCAGGCCTGAGCAATCTGCGCACTGGTCAACCCGCGCGCGGCGGCAACACGGCCAACGGATTCCGCAATCTGGATCGAGGCTTCATCGGCATACATTTCACGCGTGAAAAAATCGGTTTGATTGCGGATGGATTGCGCATCGCCACTCAACAGCCCGCGCGCCAGTGGGCTAAACACGGAAACGCCCAGCCCCTGATCACGGCAGAACGGCATCATTTCGCGTTCCTCCTCGCGGTAGGCGCAGTTCAGCTGCAGTTGCATATTGATCGGTTTCACAAACCCGTTGCGTTCGCAACACCACAAAATCTTCGCCAGTTGCCAGCAATACATGGTGGAAACGCCGACGTAGCGTGCTTTGCCGCTACGCACGATGCTGTTCATCGCTTCCCACGTCTCTTCGATTGGCGTGTTCACGTCGAAGTAGTGCAGCATGTAGATATCAACATAGTCGGTGCCAAGGCGGCGCAGACTGCCATCAATACTGTCGAGAATGTGCTTACGCGAGTGGCCCTGATTGTTCTGACCTCCGCCAAGGGGATAACCGACTTTGGTGGTCAGCACCAGTTCATCACGCTGGGCGATACGTTTTAAAACGCGGCCTACCACTTCTTCACCGGCACCGCTGGAATAGAAATCGGCCAGATCGATAAAGTTGATGCCGCTCTCCAGCGCGTGACGAATAATCGGCTCGCTTTGTGCCTCGTCAAAAATCCACGGTTTCCAGCTCTTGCTGCCCATATTCATGGTGCCGAGGCAAAGACGCGACACCTGTAAACCACTGTGGCCCAGTTTGATGTATTCCATGCTGCAACTCCTGCTACTTCGGGGAATAAAAGGGATTGCCCAACTCGGGCAGGGCATTGATTAACTGCTGACGTCCTGGCAGCTTCTCCATGGCCGCTTCTATCGCCACCTTGCAGGCGCGATAGTTATTAGCAAACACTTCATCGAGATCGGTACAGCCCGGATTCACCCAGTTAGCGGTGACAATGCACCACTCATCTTCGGCTTCCGGTGGCAACGTGCCTTGCAACTGCGCCTCGGTTACGGCTTTGGCAATCGCTGCCTGTGAAGCACCCCAGGTGGCGTTGCCGTGCAGATCGCTACTGATAGCGGCTTTGTTGACATACAGCGTCATCGGCTTGGCTGGCACGTTAGGCTTGATCACCACCATAAATGGGCAGTGGCCTTGGGAAGGCGTCGCCAGGCTGGTGGAGAAGGCCTGACCTACCACGCCGCTGCGCGGTCCAATCATGATATTGATATGCGAAGCGTTAACGCCGTCGCCTGCAAAGCCTTCACCGATATACATTTCCATCATTGCCTCCAGTTACAGATGTTGTGTTGAAGTTGAAGCGTTAGGGCTGAGCGCTTTATCTACCGCCGGGGTCTCTTGAGAAGCGTCAGTGAGCGTCAGACCTTTGGTTTCGGGTGCCCAGGCGATGGACACCAGCGCGCCGAGCACCAGAATAGCCGCCAGCAAACCCATGGTGCCGGCGATGCCGTAATTGACGATGGCGAGTGGCAGCAGCAGCGTACCCACCGCCGAGCCCAGTCGGCTCATCGAGGTGGCGAAACCTACGCCGCGAGATCGCACATCGGTAGGGAAGCTCTCCGCCGGGAACACGCCCACCAGATTGCTCACTGCCGACATAATCAGCGTGAAAGCGGCAAACAGCAGAATCAGCCAGATACCGGGACTGGTGTGCAGCAGGCTCAGCAGCAGCAAACAGGCCGCAAGGAAAATAAAGGAACCGATCAGGAAGCCTCGGCGCGAGCACATCGCCGTGAGCACAATGCCCAGCACGGCACCTACCAGCAGCAGACCGCTTAGCAGCAGGTCGGTGGCAAAGCCTTGATCAAGACCCATCTCGCGCAGGATGGCGGGCAGGAAGGTGTATATGGCGAAATAAGGGATCACCAGACAGACAAAGAACAGGCAGTTAAAGGCGGTACGGCGACGATAGCGCGGGCGGAAAAGTGCGCTCAGGCTGCCATCCTGCTCCTGCTGTTTCTCTTCCTGTAATGTGACGTGTGAGCCAAACAAACGATGAACGATGGCCATGGCTTCCTCTCGACGGCCACGACGTAATAGCCAGCGCGGGGATTCCGGCGTACCTATACGCAACAGCAAGATCGCCAAAGCCGGTAGAGCAGAGGACGCGAGTAACCAGCGCCAGCCATCAACGTGTGCCTGCAGTGCCAGATGTCCAACAAAGCTGGCGGCGACATAGCCGACAGTCCACAGCACGCTGAAGGCTCCCAACAGTACGCCGCGATGTTTGCGCGGGGCAAACTCCGCCAGAATGGTATGACCGACCGAGAAGTCACCGCCTAAGCCGAAGCCAATCAGCACGCGCAGCAGGAACAGTTGCTCTGCTGACTGGGCAAAAAACTGCATGCCGGATGCGAGGGTAATCAGGATAAAGCTAAAGCAGAAAATCTTTTGGCGGCCGACGCTGTCGGCGATCCAACCGAGAATCAGGCTACCGAGAAATAACCCGATCAACGCCGAGCTGCCAATCATGCCTTGCCAGAAAGGCGTGAGTGACATTTGCGGCGTCATCTGTGTCAGCGCAAAGCCAACGGAACCGAGAATGTAGCCATCGGTGAGATGCGCACCGAAGGTGAGCCCGGTGATTTTGAGGTGAAAGCGATTTAAGGGTACATCATCCATCAGAGTCGTTTGCGTCATGTTCCTTCCTCCTTCGGGGAGAGATGGTTGTTATTTTATTGTTATCTGGATGAGAAATTACTGTGACATTGGAGCCAGGGGCAGGCCAGTGCGAAAAAGTCATACCCCTATTCCACAATTTCCTGTGATTGCACTCAAAAATTTAGGTTTACGTTCTCCGTTACCGTCTGGGTTGTGGTTAGATTGGCGCGATGTTTTACCGCCTGGCTGCTGGAGTCAGAATGAGAAAGTTGCCTTCACTCAGTATGTTACGGCTGTTCGAAGAGACCTGTCGTACGCTGAGCTTCAGTAAAGCCGCCGATGCCTTGTTCATGACGCAGAGCGCCGCCAGCCGCCAGATGCGCCAGCTGGAAACCTTCCTTGGGAAAGATCTGTTCGTTCGTAGCCACAGCGGATTGATGCTGACGCCGGAAGCCATCCAGCTTTTGCCAGTGGTTCGTCAGTCGCTGGATCTGCTGGAAGAGGGCGTACGCAGCGTGCAGCAACACAACCCCCGTCAACACCTGCGTTTACAGGTCGCCCCTACGTTTGCCACGCGCTGGTTAGCGCCGCGTCTGGTGTCATTGCGTCAACAGCATCGTCAGCTGCAAATCATGCTGATCAGTGAAGCGCGGCAGAAATACAGCGACTTCGATTGCGCGATTCGTTTTGGCTCGCAGCAGGATGCGCAAGAGGCAGGCGCGGAAGGAGAATGGCTGTGTCATGAAACGCTGGTGCTGGTGGGCAGTCCGCTGCTGATGCTGGATGGCATCTGGCCAGATATCAGCCTGATGCCGCAATTGCACGTGTTGAATGGCGACAGTCGGCTGGATAATTGGTCGCGCTGGTATCAGGCCTGCGGTGAAACTGCACCGCCGGAAGATAACGGATTGGCGTTCAGTACGCAGGATCAGGTGATTAATGCCTGTGTCACTGGCGCAGGTTTTGCCGTGCTGGATCGTGCCATGGTGCGTAACGAACTGAACAGCGGCGTGTTGGTTCAAATCTCGCCGCAGTTGCTTTCCAGCGCCAATGGCTACTGGCTGGAGGTGCCATTCGGCAAACAGATGTTGCCGCGCGTGGCGGTATTTCGGGATTGGCTGCTGGCGGAGATGCAACGTTTCAACGCTGCCACGCCTGCAGCCAGCGTTATCCTTTAGTGAAAAGGTGGGTATGTGGTGGATTTAGTTGAATTGTTAAAGAGCTCGCCGGTGGTTGCCGCTGTCAAAGATGCCCAAAGCCTGCAACAGGCGATTGACTCACCTTGCCAGGTGGTGTCGGTGTTGTATGGCAACATATGCAATATCGGGCGCATTGTCGGACAGATAAAACAGGCCGGGAAAATTGCCTTTGTACACGTCGATTTGCTGGAAGGCAGTTCACGCCAGGAAGTGGTGATCCAGTTCCTGAAAATCGTGACGCAGGCCGATGGCATCATCAGTACCAAACCCGCGATGCTGAAAGCCGCGCGCCAGCATGGTTTCTGGGCAATCCATCGCCTGTTCGTGCTGGATTCCATCTCCTTCAACAACATTGATAAACAAGTGGCGCAGTCGCAGCCCGACATTGTGGAGATCCTGCCAGGCTGTATGCCGAAGGTGCTGGGCTGGATCACCGAGCGCATCAGTCAACCGATCATTGCCGGCGGACTGGTATGCGACGAAGAGGATGCACAGCGGGCATTAGCGGCGGGTGCGCTGGCCGTCTCCACCACCAACGCCGGCGTCTGGCCATTGGCGCAGCGACGCTAAGCCTCCACGAGTGGGCTAAGGCGCTTAAGCAGGGGATCGAGCGCGCGATGAAGTTGCTGGTAAACCTGCTGATTCAGTTGCTGATACAGCGCATGATGGCGAGCATTCGGCAGGAATGTTTCGCCGGTTTTCACCAGCGCGGCCACGCCTTCCTGATAACTTTGCCATACACCCAATGCCATGCCCGCATTGAGGGCACAGCCAATAGCGGCGGAGCTGCGCATCGCATTGCGGCGGGCAGGCACACCAAAGATATCGGCGAACAGTTGCATAAACAGATCGCTGTTGGCACCGCCGCCGGAAATCACTAACTGTGTCAGCGGGCGATCCAGCGCCTGCATCATCGGGTCCAGATGGTTTTTCATGGTGAACACGATGCCTTCCAGCAGAGAGCGGAACAGGTGCGCGCGGGTGTGGCGACCATCAAAACCGATGATCGCCCCTTTGCGCCACGGTGCTTCGGCCGGTGCGGCCCAATCGTGCAGCGTGATGAGTCCATCGCTGCCGGCCGGAACTAAACTGGCTTCAGCGCCGAGCAGGGTTTCAATATCCACACCGGTGTCCTGTGCATCCTGCAGTGCCGCCGCGCCAAACTGATCGCGGAACCAACTCACCGTCCACATCCCTCGCCGAACGCCCATGCACTCGTAGAGAAAATGGCCCGGCAGCGCTGCCTGGAACGGCCAGAAGTGTTCGCTGGCGTGCGGTTGCGCGTCACCATGCACCATCGCCCCAATGTAGGTGCCCAGTGAAATCAGCGCTTCGCCCTGAGCCAGCGCGCCAGCACCTAAGGCTTCCACCGCCTTGTCATGGGCGGTAGCGATAATCGGTAAGCCCAGTGGTAAACCGCTCGCCCGCGCGGCGGTTGAGGTGACCTCGCCCAGCATTTCGCCGGGGCGCACCACATCAAATAGCTGCTCCCGGCGCACATGGCAGCTCGCCATTTTGTTGTCGTCCCACGTCTGGCGTGCATCATTCATCGGCCAGCAGCCAATGTAGTTGGCGCTGGTATCGCGCGCCTGGCCTGTCAGGCGATGGGTGATATAGCCTGACGTGGTGGTGACCCAGCGCACTTCACCGTATTCTGGCTCGGGTTGATAAGGCTGATTGAGCCGTACATCCATCCAGTTGATCACCGGCCAGGCTAGTTCACCATCCTGACGCATCAGCACCCGGCAGCAGCGGATCACGCACAGTCCGGCAGCCAGCAGCTGATGGTCCTGACCACCGAACTGATGGAAACGCGTCATCGCCGCACGGCAGGCTTGTTGGACCGAGTGCCAAAGATCATCATCAGGATGTTCAGCACGATTTGGCTGAGGGATCTCCAGCGCACGTAGCGGCTGCTGTGCACTGCACATCACCTCTCCGTCGGTGCGGAAAATCACCACTTTGGCACTCTGTGTGCCGACATCAATTCCCATCAAATAACGCGCAGACATATCAGACTCCTTTTAATGGCGCGGCGTGACCAGCAGGTGAGCCCCGCTTGATCTGGCTAATCAGTAACGCGGTAAACAGCAGCACCAGCAGGCTGGCGCAGCCCCCCATGATCCACATGTTGCGATAGGCAAGCGCAGACGGCAGCGTATCCTGCCAGTAACCCACCAATGGATAGACGAATACATCGGGTAAGAAGCCAATGACTGAGCAAATACCAATGGTGGTGCCGAGGATCTGCTTCGGGGTATTCACTTCGCCGATGCAGGCAAAATAGAGGCCGCGTGAGGCATAACAGGTGAATCCCATCAATAAGATCAGGCCAATCGCCAGTGCCAGGCTGAGCGGGGATTGTGTGACGACATACAGCAAGGCAATCACGCACAGGCAGAGTCCAGACAGGAACTGGATCACACGCGTTGGCGAACGCCAGCGGCTGTAACTGGTGACCATGCCGCCCAGTGGACCGCAGATGGCGCGGAACACTTTGTTGATGATGATGCCCATGTAGCTGGCAGCCACTAATGACATGCCATAGATTTCGGACAGATAGTTGGTGGAGTAGCTGAGAATGGCGTAAATGGTGTAAACGCCAAAAATGATCATGCTGCAGTACCAGGTGGTGGGCATTTTCAGCACGCGAAGCGCATGCTGCAGACTAAAGGCTGATGATTGCTCCTCATCCTGCTGGGCAAAACCGTCGCTCACCAAAAACCAGCAGGCAATGCCGAGCGCCACATAGGTACCACTGTAAATCAGGATCACCGCTTTCAGGCTATTAGGATCGTCAGGATGGAATTGAGCAAATACCCAGACGGTAAACAGCGCCAACCCCATCACGCCGACGCCACGCAAACCTTCCATCCACCCCATTATTTTGCCTTGCTCTTCACGTGTGCCGAGCAGTGAAGCCGCTTTGATCGACACCGCCCACAGCAGCAGAATGGTGGTGATGGCGAAGGCGACCTGAATCAGCAGCATCGCCCACAACGGCGGGTAGGTGGCCATAATGGCACCCAAAATACCGGTGGCAATCATGGCACCGGACATCACTTTACGATGGGAGAATTTGTCGGAAATTAAGCCGCCGGGGGCATAAAGTAAAATAGCGGTAATACCAAAGGTGCTCATAATAACGCCGATTTCGGTATTCGAAAATCCCATGAATTTCGCCATCGGGATTTGATAGATATAACGTAAATACGCCAAATCAAAACTAATGCCACCGCTGATGCTAATAACCGCTAATGTTAACCAACGGATTGAGTTTTTGGTTTGCATCTTCGCCCCCAAATTAGAAACAAAAAAAAGAGAAAAGCGTCCTTTCCGCAATTGCAGAAAGTTACTTTTCTCTTGGTCTCAGACAGTAACGGGGAGCATTTTTAGCATGACAACTTGTCATAACGTTGTGAAGGAAGTCACAGAATGGCGTTATTAAACTGACTCGGTTTATTCTGATATATTTTTCGCCTGGATATTTAATCTGCTGCTTATTCCAGCACCTTAGTGCGAACGGATTTTTTTGTGATTGCGATCGCTTTTTATTTCGAAATACCCATGCTAGCGTAATACCCAGTTACTCGAGATCTGGAGAAAAGTAACTTCTTCGCTTTACTGCGAAGGAGCTTGCTTTTCTCCTTTTTTTTGCCCGTTATTCAGACCAGGAGATGGAATCATGACGGAATCGCTGGATACATTTTCACTCGATTTCTTTTCGCTGCGAGGGCAGTGCGCCATTGTCACCGGCGGTAACACGGGTTTGGGCCAGGCCTTTGCCGTCGCGCTGGCGAAAGCGGGTGCCAATGTCTTTATTCCCGACCTGGCGCCTGCCAATCCAGAGACAAAGCAACTGATTGAAAAACAGGGTGTTCGTGCAGAGTTTATGCAAGCGGATATCACCCAGGCCGGCGAACCGGCGCGCATTGTCGCGGAGTGTCTGGAGCGCTTTGGTCGACTGGATATTTTGGTCAACAATGCCGGCATCTGTAAGCTCAACAAGGTGCTGGATTTCGGTCGCGAAGATTGGGATCCCATGATCTCGGTGAATCTCACCGCTGCCTTTGAGATGAGTCATCAGGCGGCAAAAATCATGGTGCCGCAGCAGAGCGGTAAAATTATTAATATTTGTTCGCTCTTTTCCTGGCTGGGCGGTCAATGGTCACCGGCTTATTCCGCCACCAAACATGCACTGGCTGGTTTAACCAAATCTTATTGTGATGAGCTGGGACAATACAATATTCAGGTCAACGGTATCGCGCCTGGCTATTACGCGACGGCCATTACGGCTGCGACTCGCAGTAATCCCGAAACCAATCAACGAGTGCTGGATCATATTCCGGCGAATCGTTGGGGAGATACGCAAGATTTAATGGGTGCGATGGTGTATTTAGCCAGCCGTGCTTCGAATTACGTCAACGGCCATTTATTGGTTGTCGATGGTGGATATCGGGTTCGTTAATTAATCATATTTGTTGAGAGGAAGAATATTATGACGCTTTCACGTGAAGCCATTGTCGAGCAGTTAAAAGAGATCGTTGGCCCACAACAGGTCGTGACCGACGAAGCTGAATTAAAGCGCAGCAGTCATGACCGTTTTCGTAAATATGCCGATATTCACGGTGTTTACACCTTGCCGATCCCGGCTGCGGTGGTAAAACTGCAAAGTACACAACAGGTTTCGGATGTCTTAGCTTTTATGAATCGCCACCACATTAATGGCGTACCACGAACCGGTGCATCGGCTACGGAAGGGGGGCTGGAAACCGCCGCGCCAAACTCGGTGGTGCTGGATGGATCCAGTATGAATCAGGTCATTAAGATCGATATCGAAAACATGCAGGTCACTGCACAGTGCGGCGTCACGCTGGAAGTGCTGGAAAACCAACTGCGGGCACAGGGTTACACTACCGGTCACTCGCCGCAGTCGAAACCGCTGGCGCAAATGGGCGGTCTGGTGGCGACGCGCAGTATTGGTCAATTCTCGACGCTGTATGGCGCGATTGAAGATATGGTGGTGGGGCTGGAAGCCGTATTTCCGAACGGCGACATCACTCGCATCAAAAACGTGCCGCGTCGTGCAGCGGGGCCGGATATTCGCCATGTGATTATCGGCAATGAAGGTGCGCTGTGTTACATCACGGAAGTCACGGTAAAAATATTCAAATATCAGCCGGAAAATAATCGCTTCTACGGCTATCTGTTGGACTCAATGCAGACCGGTTTCGCCATCCTGCGGGAAGTGATGGTGGACGGCTATCGTCCTTCAATTGCTCGTCTTTACGATCCGGAAGATGCGAAGCAGCACTTCAGCCATTTCTCGAAAGACAAGTGTGTGCTGATCTTTATGGCAGAAGGCTCGGCGGGCATCAGCGAAGCTACTGGTAAAGGCATTGCAGCGATCGTAGCCAAACACCGCGAGTGCCAGCAGGTGGACAGCCAGCTGATCCAGACCTGGTTTGAGCACCTCAACTGGGGACCGGAGAAAGTGCAGGCGGAGCGTGATTTCATCCAGCGTACCGGCAACATGGGCTTTACCACGGAAGTGTCCGGTGACTGGTCAACGATTAACGCTATCTATGAAAATGTCCTGAAGCGTATTCGCACTGAATTCCCACATGCCAAAGACATCACCATGCTGGGCGGTCACTCCTCGCACAGCTACATCAACGGCACCAATATGTACTTCGTTTACGATTACAACGTGGTGGATTGCCGTCCTGAAGAGGAGATGGCGAAATATCACGTACCGCTGAATGGCATGATCGTGGAGGAGACGTTGAAGCTTGGCGGTTCTATGGTGCATCACCACGGTATCGGTAAGCATCGTGTGCAGTGGGCGAAGCAAGAACACGGTAGCGCATGGCCCATCTTGCAGGCGTTGAAAACCGCGTTTGACCCGAACGGGATCATGAATAAAGGCACCATCTTCCCGCAGGAGTAAAACCACAAGGTGCGCAGCCATGCGCACCTTGATTATTTCTGGCCGCACACCTCGCAGTGCCTGTCCTGCATCACCTTCATGCTACGGAATTCTGCACTCATCGCGTCATAGATCAACAAGCGTGAACGGGCAGGTTGCCCTAGCGCGGTCAGCACTTTTATGGCCTCTAAAGCTTGCATCGCACCAATGACACCGACCAACGGCGCCAGCACGCCGGCTTCCACGCAGCTTAATGTCTGATCGCCAAACAAGCGGCTAATGCAGCGATAACACGGCTCGTCCTGCTGCCAGGTAAACACGCTGAGTTGACCTTCCATACGAATGGCCGCACCGGAAATCAGCGGCACCTTGTGCTGGAAACACAGACGATTGATCTGTTCACGCGCACTGACGTTATCAGTACAGTCCAGCACCGCATCATGGCGCGCGATCAGGGCGCTGAGTTGGGCATCATCCAGCTGTGCATCAATCGCTTCAAGCTGGCAATAAGGATTCATCGCCGACAGTTGCTGACGCGCAGACTCCACCTTGGGCTGACCGAGGGTGGCATCACTGTGCAGAATCTGGCGCTGCAGGTTACTGAGGCTAACGGTGTCGAAATCCAGCAAGGTAAGATGGCCCACGCCAGCCGAAGCAAGATAGGGTGCAGCAGCACAGCCGAGTCCGCCGAGTCCGACGAGCAAAACGCGCGAGGCTTTAAGCTTCTCCTGACCGTCAAAATCAAAATCCCGCAGTATGATCTGACGGTTGTAACGTAGCATCTCCTCATGGCTCAGTTCGACGCTCATTAGCCCTCCAGCAGGCTATTGAAAACTTCTACCTCAACCCATTCGCCGGGCTCCACATCCGCACGATCGCGGTCTAGCACAATAAAGCAGTCGGCCAGGGCGAAAGAGCTAAACACGTGTGAACCCTGGGCGCCGGTGCTGCGGACTTCCAGCACGCCGTCTTCACCACGACTGAGAATGCCGCGCTGAAAATCGAGGCGGCCAGGCGATTTTTTCAAACGCTGAATGGCGCGAGCGCGTTGGCGCAGCGGCATAATGCGCGTGGTCTGGCCGGTGAGGGTCGCCAGAAGCGGTTGCACCAGCTGATAGAAGGTCACGGCGGCTGAAACGGGATTGCCAGGCAGGCCGCAGAACCAGCTGTTCGCTAAACGGCCAAAAGCGAACGGTTTGCCCGGCTTCATCGCCAGTTTCCAGAAGGTAATCACGCCTAACTCTTCCAGCATCGCTTTGGTGAAATCCGCCTCGCCGACGGACACGCCGCCGGTACTGATCACCACATCTGCCTGACGATCGGCCTCGCTGAACGCCTGGCGCAGCGCCTCGGGATCGTCCGCAATCACGCCCAAATCGATCACTTCGCAGCCCAGTTTGTTGAGCATCAACGATACGGTAAAGCGGTTGGTGTCGTAGATTTGCCCGTCAGCCAAAGGTTGGCCCACCGCCTGCAATTCATCGCCGGTGGAGAAAATCGCCACGCGCAGTTTGCGCAGCACGCTCACTTCGGCAATCCCCAGTGAAGCCAGCAGCGGCAACTCGGCAGCACCGAGGCGAACCCCCGCCTCCAGCACCTGTTTGCCAGCCTGAATGTCTTCACCAATACGGCGGATATTTTGCCCGAGTGTCACGGCGGCGGTGAGGGCGATGCCACCCGCACGCTGTTCGGTTTGCTCCTGCATCACCACCGCATCGCAACCTGCCGGAATCGGCGCACCGGTCATAATACGTATCACGCTGCCAGCGGGCCATTCGCCGTTGAACGGTGCACCGGCAAAGGCTTTGCCCGCCACGGGAAACACATGTTCTGGCGAGATATCGCTGAGACGTAGGGCATAACCGTCCATTGCGGAATTATCGAACGGTGGCACATTCAGCGGAGAAGTGACCGGTTTTGCCGTGATGCGTCCTGCCGCTTCAAACAGCGAGACGCTGAGGCAATCGCTGATGGGGGTAAGCTGTTGCAGCATTTTTTGCTGCGCGTCTTCGAGGGAGATTAATCCTGCGGTGAAAGGTTCCATGTCTGTCTCTGCGTGATGAATTTCTGATGCTGCCTATTATGGTGGCATTTGTCTGCCGAGTCACATGCGACTAAAAAAGCATAATCCACATTAAAAGGTTATGACCGGAGATACACTTTCTGCTTTACAAGCCGGGAGTGCCTTTCTATAGTCGAAAATTGCCAAAAAAAGATGAAAACCATTCTAAATCAGTGTTTTTGGCTCTGATTTCCTGACAGGGTACCGGTTATGGCTAAAGCAGTTATCGCAATTCACGGCGGTGCGGGCGCAATCACGCGTGCCGCCATGAGCGCCGAAAAAGAGCAGCACTATCGTCAGCAACTGAACGCAATCGTTACCGCAGGCCAGCAGATTTTGGCTGCAGGCGGCAGTGCGCTGGATGCGGTGACCGAGGCGGTAAGGTTGCTGGAGGAGTGCCCACTGTTCAACGCAGGCAAAGGCGCGGTGTTTACCCATCAGGGCACCCACGAACTCGATGCCAGCATTATGGATGGTCGTACCCTTGATGTCGGTGCGGTGGCGGGGGTGAATCACATTCGTAACCCGATTCTGGCGGCGCGTAAAGTGATGGAAAACAGCCCTCACGTGCTGTTTATCGGTGCGGGGGCCGAAGCCTTTGCCGTAGAACAGGGGCTGGAACAGGTTGCGCCGGATTTCTTCTCCACGCCTGAACGCTGGGAGCAATTACAGCGTGCGCTCAGCAGCCAGCAGATGGTGCTCGATCATGATGGCGCCGCGCAAAGTCACAGCGACGATCCACTCGACCCCGATCGCAAATTCGGCACCGTGGGTGCCGTGGCGCTCGATCTTCAGGGTAATCTGGCCGCGGCGACCTCAACCGGCGGTATGACCAACAAGCAGGTCGGGCGCGTGGGTGATTCCCCGCTCGTCGGTGCGGGCTGCTACGCTAATAATGAAACGGTGGCGGTCTCTTGTACCGGCACCGGTGAAGTGTTTATTCGTACTCTGGCAGCGTATGACGTTTCTGCACAGATGGAGTACGGTGGCCGTAGCCTGCAGCAAGCCACCGCCAACGTGATTCATGACAAAGTGCAGGAGCTGGAAGGCAGCGGCGGGCTGATTGCCGTCGACAGCCACGGCAATGTGGCGTTGCCCTTCAACAGTGAAGGGATGTATCGGGGATTCGCCTATGTCGGTGGCGAAGTCGAGGTAGCGATTTACCGCGATAGCTAAGGAGCAGGCATGACGCAGCAGCATCAGCAGTTTGCACCCGAGCAGGTTTTGGCGGTGCGTGACCTCAACGTACGGTTTGAGCATGAAGGGCGAATCACCGAAGCGGTTCGTCACCTGTCGCTGGATTTGCATCGTGGGGAAACGCTGGCACTGGTTGGCGAATCCGGTTCGGGCAAATCGGTCACGTCGCTGGCGCTGATGCGCTTGATTCAGCAGGCGGGCGGCGATGTCAGTGGCGATATCCGCCTGCGTCGACGTAACGGCGAGGTGCTGGATGTGATGCACGCCACCGCCAGCCAGATGCGCAAAGTGCGCGGTGCCGATATGGCGATGATTTTCCAGGAGCCGATGACCTCACTCAACCCGGTTTTCACCGTGGGTGAGCAGATCGCCGAATCCATCCGTTTACATCAGGGCAAAAGCCACCAGCAAGCGCAAGCCGAAGCGCGGCGTATGCTGGATCTGGTGCGCATACCTGAAGCCCATAATGTGTTATCGCGTTTTCCGCATCAACTCTCTGGCGGCATGCGTCAACGCGTGATGATTGCCATGGCACTGTCGTGCAAACCGGCGCTGCTGATTGCCGATGAACCCACCACCGCGCTGGACGTGACCATCCAGGCGCAAATTCTGCAGCTGATTCGCGTGCTGCAAAAAGAGATGCAGATGGGGGTGATTTTCATCACTCACGACATGGGTGTGGTGGCGGAGATGGCCGATCGCGTGCAGGTGATGTATCGCGGCGATGTGGTTGAGCGTGCGCCGGTGCAGCAGCTGTTTGATGCGCCGCAACAGCCTTACACCCGCGCCTTGCTGGCGGCAGTACCGAAGTTGGGGGCGATGAGCGGCCAGCCGCTGCCGGCCAAATTCCCGTTGCTGCACACTAATGGTCGTGAAGAGGTGGCGACACCGCAGGATACGGTGCGCAGCGATGAACCACCGATTTTGCAGGTGCGCGACCTGGTGACGCGTTTTGATATTCGTGGTGGTTTACTGAATCGCGTTAAGCGCCGTGTGCATGCGGTGGAGAAGGTCAGCTTTGATCTGCATGCTGGCGAGACGCTGGCGCTGGTCGGCGAATCCGGCTGCGGAAAATCCACTACCGGTCGATCGCTGCTGCGCTTAGTCGCCAGCCAGGGTGGCACGATTACTTTCAATGGTCAGCGCATTGATGCGCTGCAGGGCAACGCGCTGGCTTCGCTGCGTCGCGATATTCAGTTCATTTTTCAGGATCCTTACGCCTCGCTCGATCCGCGCCTGACGGTGGGTTTCTCGATTATGGAACCGCTGCTGGTGCACAAAACCATGGATCGGCGACTGGCGGAGAAGCGCGTAGCCTGGCTGCTGGAGCGCGTTGGCTTGCTGCCGGAGCATGCGCAGCGCTATCCACACGAGTTTTCAGGCGGTCAGCGTCAGCGTATCTGCATCGCCCGTGCGCTGGCGCTGAATCCTAAAGTGGTGATTGCCGATGAGTCAGTCTCGGCGCTGGACGTCTCAATTCAGGCGCAAATCATTAACCTGATGCTCGACTTGCAGCGCGAGTTTGGTATCGCCTTCTTATTTATTTCTCACGATATGGCGGTGGTAGAACGCATCAGCCATCGCGTGGCCGTCATGTATCTCGGACAGATTGTGGAAATGGGGCCGCGCCAGGCGGTGTTTGAGCAGCCGCGCCATCCCTATACCAAAAAACTGATGGCCGCGGTGCCGGTCGCCGATCCGGCGCACCGTCATCGTGAGCGGGCATTAATGGTGGATGAGATCCCCAGCCCGATTCGCCCCTTGGGTGATGAGCCAGAAGTGGCACCGTTACTGGAAGTGACACCGGGGCATTTTGTTGCCCGCCACGCCATTAGCGGCGCCTGAGCAGCAAGCAACCGCGTCATCCACGGATGCCGCGCATGACAGGGATTACAGGAGAACGATAACAATGCACCACATTATGCGAAAAGGGGTTATCACTGCCGGGTTGTTGAGTTCAGCGTTGGCAATGCCAGCGTGGGCAGCGAAGGACGCGGTGATTGCTGTGGCGTCAACCTTTACCACGATGGATCCGTACGACGCCAATGACACATTGTCGCAGTCGGTGGCCAAGGCGTTCTATCAGGGACTGTTCGGCTTTGATAAGGACATGAAGCTGCAAAACGTGCTGGCGGAAAGCTATCAGGTGAGCAGCGATGGCTTAACTTACACCATCAAACTGCGCTCGGGCGTGAAGTTTCAGGATGGCACCGATTTCAATGCCGAAGCGGTGAAGGCCAACATCGACCGTGCCAGCAACCCGGATAATCATCTCAAGCGTTATAACCTGTTTAAGTATGTCGCCAGCACCGAGGCGGTGGATCCGACCACGGTGAAGATTACGCTGAAGCAGCCGTTCTCGGCCTTCATCAACAATCTGGCACACCCGGCGGCAGTGATGATTTCACCCACCGCCCTGAAGAAATACGGTAAGGACATTGGCTTCCATCCGGTGGGGACCGGTCCGTATGAGTTCGTCACCTGGAATCAGACCGACTTCGTCAAAGTGAAGAAGTGGGATGGCTACTGGAAGAAAGGCTATCCGAAGCTGGACAGCATCACTTTCCGCCCGGTGGTAGACAACAATACCCGTGCGGCGATGCTGCAGACCGGCGAAGCGACCTTTGCATTCCCGGTACCGTTTGAGCAGGCGAAATTGCTGCAGGGCAACAGCAAACTCGACGTCGTCACCACGCCATCGATTATGCAGCGTTACATCAGCCTCAACGTGACGCAGAAGCCGTTTGATAACCCGAAAGTGCGTGAAGCGCTGGAGTACGCCATTAACCGTGAGGCGCTGGTCAAAGTCGCGTTTGCGGGTTATGCCACACCGGCTACCGGCATCGTGCCGCCGGCGATTGATTTTGCGCAGACCTATCCGGCAATCAAATATGATCCGGCCAAAGCGCGTGAACTGTTGAAGGAAGCCGGTTTCCCGAACGGTTTCGAGACCACACTGTGGTCCTCTCACAACCACAGCACGGCGCAGAAAGTGTTGCAGTTCACTCAGCAGCAGCTGGCGCAGGTCGGCGTGAAGGTTAAAGTCACCGCGATGGATGCTGGCCAACGTGCCGCAGAAGTCGAGAGTAAAGGGCAGAAGGAGAGCGGTGTCCGCATGTTCTACACGGGCTGGTCAGCTTCGACCGGTGAAGCAGATTGGGCACTGACGCCGCTGTTTGCCACCACCTCCTGGCCGCCAGCCATCTTTAACACGGCGTTCTACAGCAATCCGCAGGTAGATAAAGATCTGAGTGATGCATTGAAAACCACCGATCGTGATCAGAAAGTCAAACTGTACAAAGACGCTCAGGATCGTATCTGGAACGACCATCCGTGGATTCCGCTGGTGGTTGAGCAGTTGCTCTCCGCGAACAATAAAAACCTCACCGGTTTTTATGTCATGCCCGATACCTCATTCAATTTTGATGAGGCGGATCTGAAGTAACTGGCAAGGCCAGCCTTGCGAGGCTGGCCGTTGCTGCGCAGGATTTTGCATGCTCAACTATTTTCTCAAACGACTACTGGGGTTGATCCCCACGCTGCTGATTGTTGCGGTGCTGGTGTTCTTGTTTGTCCACCTGCTGCCGGGCGATCCGGCGCGCCTGATCGCGGGTCCGGAAGCGGATGCCTCAGTGGTGGCACTGGTGCGCCAGGAACTGGGCCTCGACCAACCGCTGATCCAGCAGTTCTGGCACTTTATTCTCAATGCCTTGCAGGGGGATTTCGGCCAGTCGATGGTATCCAAACGTCCGGTCTCGGAAGAGATTGCTGCACGCTTCTTCCCGACGCTGTGGCTGACGCTGACCAGCATGGTATGGGCGGTGATTTTCGGTATGACCATCGGCATTACATCGGCCGTCTGGCGCAACCGCTGGCCCGATCGCATCGGTATGACGCTGGCTGTGTCTGGTATCTCTTTTCCCGCTTTCGCCTTAGGCATGCTGCTGATGCAGGTGTTCTCTGTTGAGCTGGGTTGGCTGCCAACGGTCGGTGCCGACAGCTGGAAACACTACATTCTGCCTTCGATAACCCTGGGTGCAGCCGTGGCGGCGGTGATGGCACGCTTTACCCGCGCCTCGTTTGTCGAGGTGATGCAGGAAGATTACATGCGTACCGCGCGCGCCAAAGGGGTACGTGAGTCGCTGGTGGTGGTCAAACACGGTCTGCGCAATGCGATGATCCCGGTGGTGACCATGATGGGCCTGCAGTTTGGTTTCCTGCTGGGTGGCTCGATTGTGGTGGAGGTGGTGTTTAACTGGCCAGGTTTAGGCCGCCTGTTGGTGGATTCTGTTGAGATGCGCGATTACCCGGTCATTCAAGCCGAGGTGCTGCTGTTCTCGCTGGAGTTCATTTTGATCAATTTGATTGTCGATATGCTGTATGCGGCGATCAACCCGGCCATCCGTTACAGGTAAGGAGTCGCACTTGAAAAACTGGCGACGCGCAGCGGCATTGAAAACCATGCCGATGATGACGGAAACCCGGGTACGTACGCCGTGGCGTGAATTCTGGCGCCGCTTTCGTCATCAACATGTGGCGATGGTGGCGGGCTTATTTGTGCTGCTGTTGATTGTGGTGGCGTTTATCGCCCCGTTTATTGCCCCGTTTGATGCAGAAAACTATTTTGACTACGACCGGCTGAATGATGGGCCATCGATGATGCACTGGTTTGGTGTGGATTCGCTGGGGCGTGACATATTTAGCCGCGTACTGGTCGGTACGCGTATTTCACTGATTGCCGGTTTTTTCTCGGTGGCGATCGGTGCGCTGATAGGTACGTTACTGGGCTTGCTGGCCGGTTATTACGAGGGCTGGTGGGATCGCATTACCATGCGTATCTGTGACGTGCTGTTTGCTTTCCCTGGCATTCTGCTGGCGATTGCGGTGGTGGCGATCATGGGCAGCGGCATGAGCAATGTGATTGTGGCGGTGGCGATTTTCAGTATTCCAGCCTTTGCTCGTCTGGTGCGTGGCAATACGCTGGTGCTGAAACACCAAACTTTTATTGAATCAGCCCGCAGCATCGGCGCATCAGACTGGACGATTATTACGCGTCACATTCTGCCCGGTACCGTGTCGTCAATTGTGGTCTATTTCACCATGCGTATCGGCACGTCGATCATCACGGCGGCGAGTTTGTCGTTCCTCGGACTGGGCGCACAGCCGCCCACGCCGGAGTGGGGCGCGATGCTGAATGAAGCGCGGGCCGATATGGTGATTGCGCCGCATGTGGCGATCTTCCCCAGTCTGGCGATTTTCCTGACGGTGTTGGCGTTTAATCTGTTGGGGGATGGACTGCGAGATGCGTTGGATCCGAAGTTAAAGACCTGATCCCGTTTGCACGCCTTAGGGTGCAGAGTTCGTCAGCTGAGGTCATTTTCGCAAAGGCTGTCACGGTTAAAAGTGGCAGCTTTTTTCGTTTGGCTGAGAAGCAGAGGTGCGGGCCAGCGCACCTCTGCTGCTGGCTCCTGGCCCAACATAAAAGCCTCAGCGCTGCGGATAGCCCTTGCAGCAGCAGAGGCCTCTGGCCTCCACTATGGTGCCCTTTTTAACAATGAGCACTGCGTTATCATCCATTGCTAAACAGACGAGCAGGTCGCCACTTTGGCTCCCCTGGTTTTCAGTTACCTCAGAAGGTTTCCCAGTTGTCGTTGCTGTGTGCACCATCAGCGGGCAAAGCGCGTGGTGTGGCTGCGACAGGGGCTTTCACGGTTTTTGTTATCGGTGCAATCACAGCCCGTGTCCCGGTTTTAAAGCGCGCCACCGCCGAGGACAAGCTGCTGGCCTGTTGCTCCAGCGAAGCCGAGGCGTTAGCCGATTCCTGCACCAGCGTGGCATTCTGTTGCGTCACGCGATCCATCTCGTTCACCGCCACACCAATCTGGTCGATACCGCGACTCTGCTCGTCTGAAGCTGATGCAATTTCGCCCATGATGTCAGTCACGCGCGTGACCGCACTGACGATCTCCTGCATGGTATCGCCGGCGCTGCTTACCTGTTGTGAGCCTAAATTGACGCGCTGCACGGAGCCCTCAATCAGCAGCTTAATCTCTTTCGCTGCCTGTGCACTGCGCTGCGCCAGGCTACGGACTTCACCCGCTACCACCGCAAAGCCACGCCCCTGTTCACCTGCGCGCGCTGCCTCAACGGCAGCATTCAGCGCCAGAATATTGGTCTGGAAAGCAATGCCGTCGATCACGCTGGTAATGTCGGCGATTTTTTTCGAGCTGTCGGCGATGTCACGCATGGTTTTTACGACGCCATCCACCACGTTGCCGCCTCGGTCAGCCGTTTCCGATGCGGTTTTCGCCAACTGCGTCGCCTGACGTGCGTTATCGGCATTCTGTTTAACGGTGGCGGTCAACTCTTCCATGCTGGCGGCGGTCTCTTCCAGCGAGGCGGCCTGTTGTTCAGTGCGGGAGGAGAGATCGTTGTTACCGTTGGCGATCGCGCTGGCACTGCCGAAAATGGCATCGGCACTGTCGCGGACATTGTTGATCGTGCCCAACAGTGCTTGCTGCATATGGTTGAGGCTCGCGGCAATGGCGGCCATTTCACTGTGTCCTTCAATCGTCAAACTGGCGGAAAGATCGCCCTCGGCGAAGCGCTCCATCTGCTGCTGCACTTGCTTCATCGGCGCTAACAGGATGCGGCGAACCAGCAGCCAAACCACCAGCAACAACAGCACCACAATCACTGCCATCACGGCGACCATCACCAGCATATGCTGATAAGTGCTATCGTTATCCGCAGTGCGCGCATTGATCAACTGCACGTTGTCGCCACGCCATTGCTTGTAGGCCGCTTCCAAATCGTCCTGCGCCTGTTGTGCATCCAACTCGCCATAGGCGGCGTAGTTGTTGGCTTTCAGGAATGCGGCAGATTGGTTTAAAAGCTGATAATAAGCCGTGAACTTGCTCTCAATGAGCTGGGCGGACTCTGCACTTTGCCCCGCAATCCGTGGGACACTTTTGTAGCGGTCAAAGTGCTGCTTAGCTTCATCAAGCGATGCGCCCGCGGAAACCAGCAGCTTGTTAATGGCAGCGCGTGAAGCATCATCGGTCTGATTCTTCAGGATGCGAATCGCCACGCGGTTGATGATAACGCGCGTTTTCACTAGCGTTTGCCAGCTATCGGAGAACTCACGTTGTTGATGCGATAGCTGGTTACTGGCGGTGAAATTATGCTGGCCAGCGATCAGGGAAGATAAAAACAGCGAGCCGGAGATGGCCTGCATAGCGGTGAATACCAACAGCATCAATATGATGGCAGTCACAATTTTCATTTTCGTTAACATGATTTTCCCTGAGCAAAGTAGGCTAGTAGAGAAGTTATCGGTGTAAAAGCATATTGCTTAAGAGCCGCAAAAAAATAATTGCAATAAGTGATAATGTCGTGCAGGAGAAATGCAGTGAAACCCTTTAATTACGAACAAGACTTTAAGAATATCGATTTCCGACAGCGGCCAGACCTTTATCAGGTTGGGCGCGGTGAGCAGGGGGTGTTAATGGTGGAGCCTTACAAGAGCGAAATTTTGCCATTCTGGCGCTTCCGGACCGTGGAACTGGCTCAGGAGTCTTCCGTTCAGATCATGCAGTTGTTTGAGGAGTATCGTGCACAGGACGACTTTGTCGGCATGGATATGGCGCGAAAATTTATTCAGATGGGCTATACCCGCGCGCGCCGATATAGCAATCACAAAGGCGGACGCAAATATGATGCGGATGGCAATGAGTTGCCGCGCACCACAGAAAAAGAAAAGGCCGCAGCAGCGGCCATCTTCAAATTATGCTGGGATCGGCTGAGAGCGGACACCGATTATCTGGCGCGCAAACGCGCGCACCAGCAGAAGCACGGTTAAACGCGCGTACCCCATAAATCGTACTCATCGGCGTGTTCAACTTTGACACGCACCACATCACCGACTTTCACCTGACGATCGCCATTCAGATACACCGCGCCGTCGATCTCAGGTGCATCGGCCATGCTGCGACCCACCGCGCCTTCTTCATCCACTTCATCGATGATCACCAACACTTCACGGCCGATTTTCTCCTGCAAACGCTCGCTGGAGATTTTCTGCTGCAGTTGCATGAAGCGATCGAAACGTTCCTGCTTCACGTCGTCTGGCACCTGATCCGGCAGCTGGTTGGCCGTCGCGCCTTCAACCGGGCTGTACTGGAAGCAGCCAACGCGATCCAGACGCGCTTCTTTCAGGAAGTCGAGCAGCATCTGGAAATCTTCTTCGGTTTCGCCGGGGAAGCCGACGATAAAGGTCGAACGCAGCGTCAGTTCCGGGCAAATTTCGCGCCAGCGTTTGATGCGCTCCAGCGTGCGTTCAACCGCGCCTGGACGCTTCATCAACTTCAGGATGCGTGGGCTGGCGTGCTGCAGCGGAATATCAAGATAAGGCAGAATTTTCCCTTCGGCCATTAACGGAATCACGTCATCCACATGCGGGTAAGGGTAGACATAGTGCAGACGCACCCACACGCCGAGTTTCGCCAGCTGTTCGCACAGGCTCACCATGCTGGTTTTCACCGGGGATCCGTTCCAGAAACCGGTGCGGTGTTTCACGTCGACGCCGTAAGCCGAGGTATCCTGTGAGATCACCAGCAGCTCTTTGACGCCGGCTTCCACCAGACGCTTGGCTTCGTCGAGCACCGAACCAATCGGGCGGCTGTCGAGATCGCCACGCATAGAAGGGATGATGCAGAAAGTGCAGCGGTGGTTACAGCCTTCGGAAATTTTCAGGTAAGCGTAGTGGCGCGGCGTCAGCTTCACGCCTTGCTCTGGCACTAAGCTCAGGAACGGGTTGTGTTCCGGCTTTGGCACATAGGTGTGAACGTGCGACAGCACTTGCTCGTAGCTGTGCGGGCCGGTGATTTCCAGTACCTTAGGATGCACTTCGCGGATCTGATCCACTTTGGCACCCAGGCAACCGGTGACGATCACTTTGCCATTCTCGTTCAGCGCTTCACCGATGGCTTCCAGTGATTCCTGTACGGCGCTATCAATAAATCCACAGGTGTTAACGATGACGATCTCCGCATCATCGTAGCGTGGCACCACATCGTAGCCTTCAGTACGCAGTTCCGTCAGGATGCGTTCTGAGTCGACGAGGTTTTTTGGGCAGCCGAGTGAGACGAAGCCTACGCGCGGCGGATTTTTGACATGGCTCATAAGGATAATAATTCATCATAATTAGTGTGGATAGGCGGGGGATTGTACAGAGGTTGCGAGGGAAAATGTATAGGTGATGTAAGAATCTCCTTAACAGCGTAATGGGCGTTTCCCGCTATGCTTAATGGAGCCGTTATCCGTTCAAATCATCGCCGATAAGGCCGGTGGCTGCGAACCGTTAACGGTGATCCGAGTTGTGTAAACCCGCCTGTTTTGCTTAAATGTTCGGTTGGTGATTGTAAGTTATTCACCGCACTGAAGAATTTGAACGCGTGCTGACGGTGCCGATCGTATCGCCAGCGCAGATGCGGATAAAGTGAGAGCAGACAAATGCAAGAGATCGTTAAAGGTTTTCTGAATTTCCAACAGAATGTGTTCCCTGAAAGGAAGGATCTTTTCAAAAGTCTGGCGTCAAACCAGAATCCCAAAGCCCTGTTTATCTCCTGCTCAGACAGCCGTCTGGTGCCTGAACTGGTCACCCAATCTGAGCCAGGCCAACTGTTCGTGATTCGTAACGCCGGTAATATTGTGCCACCGTTTGGTCCCGAACCGGGTGGTGTATCTGCGACGATCGAATACGCCGTTGTCGCGCTGGGCGTGACTGAAATCATCATTTGCGGTCACTCCAACTGTGGCGCCATGAACGCCATCGCATCCAATGCGGATTTGGAAAGCATGCCCGCAGTTGATCACTGGTTGCACTACGCCAATGCAGCGAAAGCTGTGGTGGAAGAGCGTAACTATGAAGCGGTGGAAATCCGTCTCAATGAAATGGTCAAAGAGAACGTTATTGCCCAACTGAACAATATCAAAACACATCCTTCGGTAGCCGTTGCGCTGCGTAAAGGCAAAGTCCGCCTGCATGGGTGGGTTTATGATATTGAGAGCGGCGGTATTATTGCCCTGACCAAAGGTGGCGAAAGTTTCATTTCGTTGTCAGAGAATCCAGAAACCTGCTTCGAGTAATTCCTCTAACCACCTGCAATGCAGGTGGTTTCTTCTCTCAATCTGTGAAAATTTCCCGCTAAAGCGCAGCGTGCGCTCTACACTTGAGAAGCGATTTACCTCTTATAAGGGCTTTCTCATGCGATTTCGTCTTTATATTCCTGCTTTAACGCTGGCATTTCTGGCCGTGGGTTGTACCTCTCATGTTGCGGATAAACAGCAGTTTTCTGGATTTCTCGGCGATTACAGCCAGCTGAAATCTGAGCAATCTCCCAGCGGAAAACCTACCCTGCGCTGGATATCTCCGGATTACCACAGCGCCAATTACACCAACGTGGTGTTTGAGCCGGTGGTTTACTACCCTGCAGCACGTCCCACTGAACGCATCAGCCAGCAGACGTTGGATCAAATCCGTCAATACACCGATAGCCAGTTAAAACGCGCGGTCGCAGAACGTAAACCGGTGGTGGGCAAGCCTGGTGCACATACGCTTAGGGTGAAAAGCGCCATCACCGCCGTAACGGCAGAAAACGAAGGAGTGCAGTTCTACGAAGTGGTGCCGATTGCGGCAGTTGTAGCAAGCACCATGGCGGCCACCGGCCACCGTACGCAAAACAGTGCGCTGTTCCTCGAAGTGGAAGCGGTCGATGCCCAGACCGGCAAGCCAATGATCAAAGTCGTGCGCAAAGCCTTTGGTAAATCTCTGCCGAACAACAGTACGCCAATTACGCTCAACGATCTTCGTCCGGGCATCGACGAAATGATTCGTGATGTTGTGGCCTTCTCCGCGCCTTAATCCCGTCGCCCGGCGCTATGTCGGGCTTAATGTTTTGTAAATCCTGCACATCCTTTCTTACGGGCTGACTACCCTTAACGGCAGACCGTGATAAAGGAGAATCCCATGCGTTTACTGCCTGTCGCGCTGATGCTTGGCGCATTGAGCTATGCCCACTCGACTCTGGCTGCTGATGTCCAGGTTCAGGTATTGCAGGATAAACTCGACCATCCGTGGTCGGTGGCTTTCCTGCCCGACAATCAAACGCTGCTGATCACCGAACGCGCCGGGCAACTGCGCAGTTGGCAGCCGGGGAAGGGATTGTCGCAGCCCATCAGCGGTGTGCCAAACGTGTGGGCAAACCGCCAGGGCGGCTTACTGGATGTGGTATTGGCACCGGATTTCGCCCAGAGTCGCCGCGTGTGGCTCAGTTACACCACGGCTGATGCGCAGGGGCGAGCGGGTGGGGTCGTCGGCTATGGCCGTCTCAGTGAAGATAATCGTCAGTTGAGTGACTTTAAGGTGGTGCTGGAACAGACACCGAAACTCTCCAGCGGCGCGAATATGGGAACCCGGCTGGCGTTTGATGAGCAGGGCTTTCTTTTTATCGCGTTTGGCGACAACTTTTCCAGCCTGAGCGCGCAACAGCTCGACAAGCTCTCAGGTAAAATCGTGCGCCTGACGCAGAACGGCGATATCCCGTCAGACAATCCTTTTGTGCAGCGCAAAGACGCGCGTGCAGAAATCTGGTCTTACGGCATGCGCAATCCACAGGGATTAGCCTTCAATCCGTGGACCCAGCAGATGTGGGAGAGTGAACACGGCCCGCGCGGCGGCGATGAAGTGAATATCCCGCAGAAAGGCAAAAATTACGGCTGGCCGTTGGCCACTTACGGTATTGATTATAGCGGGCAGAAAGTACCGGAAGCGCAGGGCACGCATGTCGCGGGAACAGAACAACCGCAGTTCTGGTGGAAAGTATCACCGGCCATCAGCGGGATGGCGTTTTACAACAGCGCACGTTTCCCGCAGTGGAAAAATTCGCTGTTCATCGGCGCACTGAAGGAAAAAAGCCTGATTCGCTTACGGGTGAACGGTGAGAAAGTGGTGGAAGAGCAGCGATTGCTGGGGGATCGCGGCGAACGTATTCGCGATGTGCGCCAGGGACCGGATGGTTATCTCTATGTGCTCACCGATGAAGCCAACGGCAAGCTGCTAAAAGTCGGGCTGGCGGAGCCCGCCAGCGCCGCGCGCGGATAACTTAACGCACCCAGTTACAGACTTCCCAACCGCGCTGCTGTGCTTGCTCCAGCAGCAGCGCATTAGGATTGACCACCCAGGCGTGATCGGCGTGATTGAGCAGGGGTAAATCGTTCATGGAGTCGCTGTAAGCCCAGGTTTTTTCAAAGCGCTGATCCTGCTGCAAAGCCTTCCAGTCACTCAGACGGGTGACTTTCCCTTCTCGATAGGTGGCGGTGCCGTAAATCTGGCCGCTGTAGCGCTCGTCCACCACTTCCACGCCAATCGCCAGCGCGCCATGCACGCCCAGACGTTGCGCAATCGGTACCGCCAGATGATCGCCGCTGGCGGTGATGATCATCACGGTATCGCCGCGCTGCTGATGCCAGTTAATGCGTTCCCGCGCAGCGGGGAACACGCGTGGCAGGATATCGCGATGGATGAAACGCCGCACCCAACCCTCAACCGTCAGGGTCGCCATACCGGCGAGCGGGGAAAGCGTCGTGCTCATGTACTCTTCAATTGACAGGGTGCCGGCATGGTATTTCTCCATCAAGGCTTGTTCCTGAGAGATGAGTGCTTCGGGGGCAAATCCCTGTGAGACCAGCCAGCGCAGCCACAGGCTGGTACTGTCTTCACAAATCAGGGTTTCGTCCAGATCGAAAACGGCTAAGTCCATCGTGGTTCTCCTCGGGCTGATTGGCATCAGGTTAGCGGAATTTTGTGACTGGCTTAACCGTTCTGCGAAAAATCGGAATTTCTCTCACTTTTTCCACTGCGGCCGAAGCGTAAAAGTGGCAGCGCAGCAGGGTTGATGCCAGGGTTACTCTAATAAACTCTATAAAACTTTACGGTTGGACGGTTTTGTTCGCAGGTGGTAAGCGTGTAGCTTTTATTAAGACATGTCTTACCTGCTAGAAAACCATGATTTAACAAGGACAATCTGGTCACGCTCATGAGAAAAAACTCCGTCATTTCTGCTTTGTGGCCACTGGCTGCCACTTCATTATTAGTGCTTTTCCTTCCCGTCACCACTCAGGCTGAACAGGCGCCTGCAGCCCCTCAAATTGAGGCTAAAGCCTGGATTCTGATGGACTACAACAGCGGCAAGGTACTGGCTGAGTCCAATGCCGACCAGCGGTTGGATCCCGCCAGCCTGACCAAAATGATGACCAGCTATGTGGTCGGCCAGGCGCTGAAAGCCGGTAAGATCCATAACGATGACCTGGTGACTATCGGTCAGGATGCATGGGCAACCGGCAATCCAAAACTGCGCGGCTCCTCGCTAATGTTCCTCAAACCCGGTGACCGCATTCCGGTTTCTGAGCTCAATAAAGGCGTGGTGATTCAGTCAGGCAATGATGCCTGTATCGCACTGGCAGATTATGTCGCCGGTAGCCAGGACTCGTTTATCGGCCTGATGAACAACTACGTTAAAGCGTTTGGACTACAAAATACCCACTTTATGACGGTGCACGGGCTGGATGCCGATGGGCAATACAGCACCGCGCGCGATATGGCGATCATCGGGCAGCGTCTGATTAGCGATGTGCCTGAAGAGTACGCGTTAAACAGCGAGAAAGAGTTCACTTTTAATCATATCAAGCAAATGAACCGTAACCGCCTGTTGTGGAGCAGTAACCTGAAAGTGGATGGGATTAAAACCGGACATACCTCGGGCGCGGGTAATAACCTGGTCGCGTCTGCGGTCGACGGGGATATGCGTTTAATTTCGGTGGTGCTGGGTACCCAAAGTGATGCGATTCGCTTCCGTGAAAGTGAGAAGTTGCTCACCTGGGGTTTCCGTTTCTACGAAACCGTGACGCCGATAAAAAGCGACAAGCCTTTTGCCCAGCAGCGTGTGTGGTTTGGTGAACAGAGCCAGGTCAATCTCGGCGTGGCGAAAGATGCGGCGATCACCGTCCCGAAAGGTCAGATGAAAAACCTTAAGGCGAGTTTCACCCTGAATTCACCGCAGCTGGAGGCGCCGCTGGAGAAGAACCAGGTGGTGGGGACCATTGATTTCCAACTGGATGGCAAAACCGTGGATCAGCGCCCGCTGGTGGTGATGGAAGCGGTGCCGGAGGGCGGGTTTATGGGTCGTATCTGGGATTTCATCATGATGAAATTTAACGGCTTGTTTGGGAAGTGGTTTAGCTAGTCCCCTATTGGGCGGCCCGAGTGAGCCGCCCTTTACCTTATCCGCGTACCCACCCTTTTTTGATCGGCATAGCGAACAGAGCGCGATACAGCTGGTGGGTGAATGTCAGCATGCGTTCGCCGTACAACTGCCACGCCATATGCGAGGCCAGACACGCCAGTAAGCCCACCAAAAATCCGCCCAGCATATCCATAGGCCAATGTACGCCAAGATAAACGCGTGACCAGGCAATCGCACTGCCCACGGCCAGCAGAATGACGCCAGACCACAGGCGATGCCAGAAGATGAACGCCAGTGCAAAAGTGAAGATGGTGGTGCCATGATCGCTGGGGTAGGAGTCATCGGCGGCGTGAGCGAGGAATTGGTGCCCTAAGCCAATGGCAAATGGACGCGGATGCGGCAACAGTTGGCCCACGCACCATGAAATGCTCAATGCATAAATCAGCGCCATACCGGTTTTCAGTACCAGCGCGCGTTGAGATTGCACTTGATCGCGCGGCCCCCAAAACCATAAGGCCACAATCAGCAGCGGGACAATGGCAATCACATCTTTGGCGATAAAGGTCGCCAGGTTAATCAACCATGGCGGTGAATCCGTCGTGGCGTTGATCCATAGAAACAGGCTATGGTTGAGCGCTTCCATCACGTTTGCTTTTCCTCATCTTGTCTACCCAAAAAGAAACACCAGCAAAAATCAGCACCTGGCTCAGCCACACCCACCAGCCTGCCCACAAGTTGTGAGAGAAGAAGTGGGCACCGCGCATCACCTGTCCGTATCCCATCAGTAAGCCCACGGTGATACCGAACAACAGCGCCAGCACGGCGCGGCGCGGATGTTCTGGCCACCACAGAAAGAACAGCGCCATCAGGGCAAAGCCGCTGGAAGCGTGACCGCCTGGGAAGCATTGCCCGGGACCGCTGTTGGCCGGAGTAGGGTCCAGCAGCACAAAACTGGCCGCTTTACCGCCAAACATCGCCAAATCCCATGGACAGGAGTGCGCGCTGTGCGCCTTCAGGATGCCCACCACTAGCGGCCCCATGCCAAACAGCAGGGCCACCAGCACGCGGCGACCATCACGCTTCTGCACCCCTCGTAACAACATCAATACCGCACCGGCGATGATCACATCCTTGAACAAGCGATGATTGATCAGGTCCAGCCAGCGGTTGTGTTGCCACGGAAACGTCTGCGTCTGTGGGTCAAACCACAGCTGACTGATGGCGATATCCAGGCTTTCGTGGCGCGACCACCACATAAACACCAGTGCCGAAATTGCCAGTAAAATAAAGTTGATAGCGTAAAAGCGACCAGACAAACAATAAATAGTCGGGCTCTTAATCTTATCGTGGGTTGTTGGAGTGTTTAACTTTGATGAAAGTTGCATGAATATTTAAAAATAGCGAAACCAGAGTGGCAGGGTCGCAATTTACGCTTAGGAGAACCTTAAGCGGCAGGAATTGCAGGCATAAAAAAACCCGCAAGTCAGTGACCGGCGGGCTCCACAATTTGGGGATTTCAAAGAAAAGCAGTGGCACTTATTCAGACTGCGCCCCAAATAGAAAGTTCTGAACGCGGTAAAAATATTTTTAAAAAGGCAAAAGCGGCCAAATTATCACAATAAGCGTGCCGGCCAGCGTCAGCAAAACGTTAGCAATCGCATAAGTTCCTGCATAGCCCAGTGCCGGAATGCTACTGCGCGCGGTATCGCTGATGATCTCCATCGCCGGGGCGCAGGTGCGTGCGCCCATGATGGCGCCAAACAGCAGCGCGCGGTTCATGCGTAACACGTAGGCACCAAACAGATAGCAAATCACCACTGGAATCAAACTCACCAGCAGGCCGCTGAGCAACATCAAAGCGCCTGCGCTGCCCAGGCCATGTTGCAGGCCGCTACCGGCGCTCAAACCGACACCTGCCATAAACACCATCAAACCGAACTCCTTCACCATGGTCAGCGCACCCTGCGGAATGTAGCCGAAGGTCGGATGGTTCGCGCGCAGGAAACCGAGCATGATACCCGCGAACAGCAAACCGGCGGCGTTACCGATGCCGAAGCTAAAGTTGCTGAACTGGAAGGTGATCATGCCGATCATCAACCCAATGATAAAGAAGGCGCAGAAGGCCAGCAGATCGGTCATTTGACTGTGAATGGCAATAAAGCCGATGCGATCTGCCAGGCTTTTCACTCGGCGCGCTTCACCACTGACCTGCAACACATCGCCCTTGTTGAGCATGATGCTGTCATCAATTGGCATCTCAATCTGGCTGCGAATCACCCGATTGAGGAAGCATCCATGATCGGTGAGTTTCAGATGGCTCAAACGTTTGTTCACCGCATTGTGGTTTTTCACCACAATCTCTTCGGTGACGATACGCATGTCGAGTAAATCGCGGTCGAACACTTCTTTGCCGTTACGGAAGCTGGCATCAAGGCGTGCGTGTGCATCGGGGTAGCCCACCAGCGAAATTTCATCACCGAGTTGCAGCATCGCATCCCCATCCGGGCTGGCGAGAATACCGTTACGGCGCAGACGTTCAATGTAGCAGCCGGTCTGACGATGAATGCCTAACTCGCGCAGGTTTTTGCCGCCGCTCCATTCCACCAGTTCCGGGCCAACGCGATAGGCGCGGATGACCGGTAAGAACACTTTACGCTGGCTGTCGGCATCCAGTCCGCGCTCTCGCGCAATCTGCTGCGCGCAGGTCGGTAAGTCCTGATGTTGCAGACGGGGCAGATAGCGAGCACCAAAGATCAGGCTGACCAGACCGATTAAATAGGTGAGGGCGTAACCGAGGCTGAGGTTATCCTGCATCATGTTGAGCTGATGGCTGTCACTGATGCTTTGCCGCAGCGTGTCACCCGCGCCCACCAGCACCGGCGTGGAAGTCATGGAACCGGCCAGCATGCCCGCCGTCAGGCCGATATCCCAGCCGAACACTTTACCCAGCCCAAGAGCAATGAGCAGCGCACTGACCACCATCACAATGGCGAGGAAGAAGTAATTTTTACCGTCGCGGAAAAAGATCGAAAAAAAGTTAGGTCCGGCTTCAACACCGACACAAAAAATAAACAACATAAAGCCGAGGCTGAGTGCGTCGGTATTTATCGCAAAATGCTGCTGGCCTAAAATCAATGAAACAACGAGGACACCAATGGAATTTCCTAGCTGTACCGAGCCCAGGCGTAATTTACCTAAGCACAGCCCCAGGGCTAAGACGACAAATAATAACAGAACGTCATTTCCGCTTAACAATTCTGCGACGTTAATGTTCACGGTTTAACTTCTTCTTTACCTGTAACAAGTTGATGAGAAGGCCTTTTTTCGCTATCTTGTGGCAGCCGTTAGCGTCCTTGCCGCCAGCAAGGTGCAGACCATTATTTAAAACGGCGTCATTCTAATCATAAATAACTTCCTCAGCTATCTGCAGTTTTTAATCCTTCTGCCAGTGGCTGTTTCTTTTTATTTCCACTTGTGCGCATCAGGGCAGTAAACGTTTCAATATTGTTAACAACAAAGTTGAGGATGGTTATGTTGCAGCGCAATAATCGCTGGCCAGCATCAGTTCTGGGTATGATGCTTTATACGCTGGTGTTTATTTTTGCACACCATTTTTGGGCTCTTGCCGCGGAACAAACTATGCGCGGACAGCCTGAATTATTGCTGTTTTTATTGCCGGGCATGTTAATGGCGGTGTTGCAGCCAGATAGCCCCCTGGTCAGTACACTGTGGGTCGCCGTGGTGGGCACGCTATTGGGGATGGCCTGGATGTGGCTCACCGTCACGCAGATGCACAGTTGGCTGCTGATTGTTGCATGGAGTTTAAGTGCGCTGTTTTGGGCTGGATGCGGGGCGTTACTGATCCGCCTGATGCGAATTATGCTGGCGATGCGTGCCGAATAGCACGATCAAAAACGGGCCCGCAGGCCTAATGCCGATCAGTTAAGGA
>NZ_JZRD01000059.1:0-18304 GCF_000963995.1 Pantoea sp. SM3 | reverse complement strand
CCCGCCAGTGGCGGGTGAACGCGTTTTCCAGGAAGACCTGGTGAAAACGGTGATGCACATGATGGAGAGCGTGGCGTTGCCTGGCGGTGGTGGGGTCAAAGCCGCCATCAAGGGCTATCGCATCGCGATTAAAACCGGTACTGCGAAAAAAGTGGGACCGGACGGACGCTACGTCAATAAATACATTGCTTACACGGCAGGCGTTGCGCCTGCCAGTCGCCCTCGTTTTGCGCTGGTGGTGGTGATCAACGATCCTCAGGCCGGCAAATATTATGGTGGTGCGGTTTCTGCACCGGTGTTTGGCGCCATCATGGGCGGTGTATTACGCACCATGAATATTGAACCGGATGCGCTGCCGACAATTGATAAAGACGAGTTGGTGAAGAACAGAAGTGAGGAACCAAGTGACCGATCGTAACCTGCGCGATTTACTGGCCCCGTGGGTGCCGGGCGCGCCGGCGCGTCCACTCCGTGACATGACACTGGATAGCCGCGCTGCGGCTGCTGGCGATCTGTTTATCGCCGTGGCGGGCCATCATGCTGATGGACGTCGTTTTATTCCGCAGGCTATTGCTCAGGGCGTCGCGGCAGTGATTGCCGAAGCCGAAGGCGAAGCCAGCGATGGAGATATCCGCGAGATGCACGGCGTCCCGGTTATCTACCTGGCGCAGTTGCAGCAGCGTCTCTCTGCACTGGCCGGGCGCTTTTATCAGCAGCCTGCTGAAAAACTCAAATTAATCGGTGTGACCGGCACCAACGGAAAAACCACCACCACGCAACTGATGGCGCAGTGGGCCAATCTGCTGGGTGAAACCGGTGCCGTGATGGGCACCGTGGGTAATGGCTTATATGGCCAACTGGTGGCCACCGAAAACACCACCGGTTCCGCAGTGGATGTACAACATGTATTGAATGATCTGGTGGAGCAGGGTGCCACGCTGGCCGCGATGGAAGTCTCTTCTCACGGCCTGGTGCAGCATCGCGTGGCGGCATTGCCCTTCGCGGCTGCCGTGTTCACCAATCTGAGCCGCGATCACCTGGATTATCACGGTGATATGCAGGGCTACGAAGCCGCCAAATGGCTGCTGTTCTCTGAGCATCAGGTTGGCGAAGCCATTATCAACGCCGATGACGAGGTCGGACGCCGCTGGCTGGAAAAACTGCCAGATGCCGTTGCCGTCACCATGAATGACAACTTGCAGCCTGGCTGTCGTGGGCGCTGGCTGAAAGCCACAGCGGTGAATTATCACGATGGCGGTGCGCACATCCAGTTCAGCTCCAGCTGGGGCGACGGTGAATTTGATAGCCGTTTGATGGGCGCATTCAATGTCAGCAATCTGCTGCTGGCACTGGCCACCTTGCTGACGCTCGATTATCCGCTGGAGGCACTGGTATCAAGCGCTGCACAGCTGCAACCGGTATGTGGCCGTATGGAAGTGTTCACGGCACCAGAAAAACCCACAGTGGTGGTGGATTATGCCCACACCCCTGATGCGCTGGAAAAAGCGCTGGAAGCCGCGCGCTTGCACTGCAAAGGCAAGCTGTGGTGCGTATTCGGCTGTGGCGGCGATCGCGACAAAGGCAAACGTCCACTGATGGGCGCGATAGCTGAACAGTTCTCTGACATCGTGGTGATCACTGATGACAATCCGCGCAGCGAAGAGCCGACCGCGATTGTGAATGACATTCTGACTGGCTTGCTCGATCCCGGTCGTGCCCGCGTGGTCGCAGGACGTGCGCAAGCGGTCACTAACGCTGTGATGCAGGCCAATGTCGATGACATCGTGCTGGTGGCGGGTAAAGGCCATGAAGATTATCAAATTATTGGTAACCGTCGTCTGGATTACTCCGATCGCGACACCGTCGCCCGTTTACTGGGGGTGATGGCATGATTCCGGTTTCTTTGAAAACATTGGCTGAAATCAGCGGCGGTCAACTGCATGGCGTTGATTTGACACTGAATGATGTGACCAGCGACACGCGCAAAGTTGCTGATGGCAGCCTGTTTGTCGCACTGGTCGGTGAGCGTTTTGATGCGCATGACTTTGCTCAGGATGCTATTGCCAAGGGTGCCAAAGCGCTGCTGGTGAGTAAGCACTTGCCTTTAGATGTGCCACAAGTGGTGGTCGCTGATACGCGCATCGCCTTTGGTCAGCTCGGCGCCTGGGTGCGCCAGCAATCGAAGGCGCGTGTGGTAGCCCTGACCGGTTCATCCGGTAAAACCTCCGTCAAAGAGATGACCGCTGCCATTTTGCGTCAGTGTGGTGAAACCCTGTATACCGCTGGCAACCTGAACAACGACTTCGGCGTGCCGATGACGTTGCTGCGTCTGACTCCAGAACACGAGTTCGCGGTGATTGAGCTGGGTGCCAATCATCAGGGCGAAATTGCGTACACCACCGATTTAGTGCGTCCCGAAACGGCGTTGGTGAACAACCTGGCTGCAGCGCATCTGGAAGGCTTTGGTTCACTGGCCGGTGTGGCGAAAGCCAAAGGCGAAATCTTTGGTGGATTGCCAGTACACGGCACTGCCATCGTCAATGCGGATAGCAACGACCTCGCTAACTGGCAGTCGCAGTTTGTCGATAAAACGCTGTGGCGCTTCTCAGCCCAGCCGATGGCGGATGCTGAATTCCGTGCCAGTGAAATCGTGCTGCGCGCTGATGCCACGCTGTTTACTTTGCATACGCCGCGCGGGGATATTGATGTTGCGCTGCCGCTGCCAGGCCGCCACAACATCGCGAACGCACTTGCTGCTGCTGCGCTGGCACTGTCTGTTGATGCCCCGCTAAGCGCGATCCAAACCGGTTTGAAAACATTGCAGCCCGTAGCGGGCCGTCTGTTCCCGATACGTCTGGCAGATAACCAACTGCTGCTGGATGACAGCTACAACGCCAACGTCGGCTCGATGACGGCGGCCGCACAGGTACTGGGCGATATGCCGGGGTTCCGCGTGATGGTAGTCGGTGATATGGCCGAACTGGGCGATGAAGCGGAAGCTTGCCATCAGCAGGTGGGTGAAGCAGCCAGGGCAGCAGGTATTGATTGTGTTCTGAGTACCGGCACTTTGAGTCGGTTGATTGGTGAAAGTAGCGGCAAAGGCGAGCATTTCGCCACGAAAGCCGAGCTGACTGAACGTTTACGCGCATTGCTGTCCCAACATCAGGACATCACTATTTTGGTTAAAGGCTCACGTAGCGCCGCCATGGAGCAGGTCGTCGAGAGCTTACAGGAGAAAGGAACATGCTAGTCTGGCTGGCCGAACATTTGGTCGCACTTTATTCCGGCTTTAACGTCTTCTCGTATTTGACGTTTCGCGCCATTGTCAGCCTGCTGACCGCCCTGTTCCTGTCACTCTGGATGGGCCCACGTCTGATCGCCTGGCTGCAGAAGCTGCAGATTGGCCAGGTGGTGCGTAACGACGGTCCTGAATCGCACTTTAGTAAGCGCGGTACGCCAACCATGGGCGGCATCATGATCCTCACTTCCATCACCGTATCGGTGTTGATGTGGGCGTATCCATCCAACCCTTATGTGTGGTGCGTGCTGGCGGTGCTGATTGGTTTCGGCATCATCGGTTTTGTGGATGACTATCGCAAAGTGGTGCGCAAAGACACCAAAGGCCTGATTGCCCGCTGGAAATACTTCTGGATGTCGGTGATTTCCCTTGGCGTGGCTTTTGCGCTTTACGCTGCGGGTAAAGGTACACCGGCCACACAGTTGGTGGTGCCGTTCTTTAAAGACATCATGCCGCAGCTTGGATTGTTCTATGTGCTGCTGGCTTACTTTGTGATTGTCGGCACCGGTAATGCGGTCAACCTGACTGATGGTCTGGATGGCCTGGCGATTATGCCAACCGTCTTCGTGGCGGCAGGTTTTGCGCTGGTGGCATGGGCGACCGGTAACGTGAAGTTTGCTGAGTATCTGCATATTCCGTATCTGCGCCATGCCGGTGAATTAGTGATTGTCTGTACCGCGATTGTCGGTGCAGGTCTTGGCTTCCTGTGGTTCAACACCTACCCGGCTCAGGTCTTTATGGGCGATGTGGGTTCACTGGCACTGGGTGGCGCGTTAGGTACCATCGCCGTGCTGCTGCGCCAGGAATTTTTGCTGGTGATCATGGGCGGCGTGTTTGTGGTTGAAACGCTGTCGGTGATCCTGCAGGTGGGATCGTTCAAGCTGCGCGGCCAACGCATTTTCCGCATGGCGCCGATTCACCACCACTATGAATTGAAGGGCTGGCCGGAGCCGCGCGTCATTGTGCGCTTCTGGATTATTTCACTGATGCTGGTGCTGATTGGCCTGGCAACGCTGAAGGTACGTTAATCATGGCTGACTATCGGGGCAGAAAAGTCGTCATCATTGGACTCGGCATCACTGGCCTGTCCTGTGTTGATTTCTTCCTCGCGCAGGGCGTGACGCCTCGCGTGATGGATACCCGTGTGTCTCCGCCTGGCCTCGACAAGTTGCCTGAGGCGGTTGAACGCTATGTGGGCGGTATCAACAGCGACTGGTTGCTGGCGTCTGATTTGATCGTTGCCAGTCCAGGCATCGCGCTGGCGCACCCTGCATTAAGTGAAGCTGCGGATGCCGGTATCGAAATCGTCGGTGATATCGAACTGTTCTGCCGTGAAGCTCAGGCTCCGATTGTCGCGATCACCGGCTCGAACGGTAAAAGCACTGTCACCACGCTGGTGGGTGAAATGGCCCGTGCAGCAGGTTGGCAGGTTGGCGTAGGTGGCAACATCGGTTTACCGGCGTTAACCCTGCTGAAGTCTCCGGCACAGTTGTATGTGCTGGAACTTTCCAGCTTCCAACTTGAAACCACCTACAGTCTGCAAGCAGCGGCTGCCACCATTCTCAACGTAACGGAAGATCATATGGATCGCTATCCGTTGGGCATGCAGCAGTATCGTGCGGCGAAATTGCGCATTTATGAAAACGCCCGCGTCTGTGTGGTCAATGCCGATGATGGTATGACCATGCCTGTGCGTGGTGTTGATGCACGATGTGTCAGTTTTGGCATTAATCTGGGTGATTATCACCTGACCCAGCAGCAAGGCAGCACCTGGCTGCGGGCGCAGGGCGAAAGAGTGCTAAACACTGATGAAATGACTCTGGTGGGCCAGCACAACTACACCAACGCACTGGCGGCGCTGGCGCTGGCAGATGCGGTGAACATCCCGCGCGCTTCCAGTCTGAAAGCGTTAACCACTTTCACTGGCCTGGCACACCGTTTTCAGCTGGTGCATGAAGCGAACGGTGTGCGCTGGATCAATGACTCCAAAGCCACCAACGTCGGCAGCACTGAAGCGGCACTCAATGGTTTGCAGGTGAAAGGCACCTTATGGCTGCTGATGGGCGGCGATGGCAAATCTGCTGATTTCAGTTCGCTGACGCGCTTTTTGCAGGGCGACAACGTACGTCTCTATTGCTTTGGCCGCGACGGCGATGCGCTCGCTGCATTGCGCCCTGAGATCGCTACGCGTACAGAAACGATGCAGCAAGCCATGGAGCAGATTGCCCCTCAGGCGAAGGCGGGCGACATGGTGCTGCTGTCACCGGCCTGCGCCAGCCTCGATCAGTTCCGTAATTTTGAACAGCGCGGTGATATTTTCGCGCAACTGGCGAAGGAGCTGAGCTGATGCGCATTCCGGGTGCCAGTATTGCCAGCTTCCTCTCCGTGCGTTTACGCGATTGGGTAATGGGTGGCCGTGAAAATGATGATGCGCCAGTGGTGCTGTATGACCGCACGCTGCTGTGGCTGACCTTTGGTTTGGCGATTATCGGCTTTGTGATGGTGACTTCAGCGTCGATGCCGGTCGGCCAGCGTCTTAACGAAGACCCGTTCTACTTCGCTAAACGCGACGCTTTTTATATTGCCCTGGCGGTAGGTATGGCGCTGGTGACATTGCGCGTGCCAATGGATTTCTGGCAGCGCTACAGCAACGTGATGCTGATGGCGTCTGTGGCAATGCTGCTGATTGTCTTGGTGGTGGGCAGCTCGGTTAACGGTGCATCGCGCTGGATTGCCTTGGGCCCATTACGTATTCAGCCGGCTGAATTATCCAAACTGTCCCTGTTTTGCTATCTCGCCAGCTATCTGGTGCGCAAAGTAGAAGAAGTGCGTAACAACTTCTGGGGCTTCTGTAAGCCGATGGGGGTGATGGTGGTGCTGGCCGTTCTGCTACTGGCGCAACCGGACCTTGGTACGGTGGTAGTGCTGTTCGTCACAACGCTGGCGATGCTGTTCCTCGCGGGCGCCAAAATGTGGCAGTTCCTGGCGATCATCGGCTCCGGTATTTTTGCCGTGGTGCTGCTGATTATCGCTGAACCCTATCGTATGCGCCGTGTGACCTCTTTCTGGAACCCATGGGAAGATCCCTTTGGCAGCGGCTACCAGCTGACCCAGTCTCTGATGGCCTTTGGCCGTGGCGAATTCTGGGGCCAGGGTCTCGGCAACTCGGTGCAAAAACTTGAGTATCTGCCCGAGGCGCATACCGACTTTATCTTCTCCATCATTGGTGAAGAGTTGGGTTATGTCGGTGTGGTTTTGGCGCTGTTAATGGTATTCTTCGTGGCTTTTCGCGCGATGTCGATTGGTCGCCGTGCTCTGGAGATCGATCAGCGCTTTTCTGGCTTCCTCGCTTGCTCAATTGGCGTGTGGTTTAGCTTCCAGGCGCTGGTTAACGTCGGTGCGGCCGCAGGCATGCTGCCGACCAAAGGTCTGACACTGCCGCTGATCAGTTACGGTGGCTCAAGTCTGATCATCATGTCGACCGCCATCGTGTTTTTATTGCGCATTGATTATGAAACGCGTCTGGCAAAAGCGCAGGCGTTTACCCGAGGTGCTCGATGAGTAGTAAGCGGCTGATGGTGATGGCTGGTGGAACCGGTGGACACGTGTTCCCTGGTCTGGCGGTGGCACACCATCTGATCGAACAGGGCTGGCAGGTGCGCTGGCTTGGAACCGCTGACCGAATGGAAGCGGATTTGGTGCCGAAGCATGGCATTGAGATCGATTTTATCCGCATCAGTGGTTTGCGCGGCAAAGGTGTCAAAGCACAGTTACTGGCACCCGTACGTATTTTCAATGCATGGCGCCAGGCGCGTCGCATTATGAAGCACTGGCAGCCGGACGTGGTACTCGGTATGGGCGGATATGTTTCCGGCCCGGGTGGATTAGCCGCCTGGAGTTGCGGTATCCCGGTGGTGCTGCATGAGCAGAACGGCATTGCCGGGCTGACCAACAAATGGCTGGCGAAAATTGCCACCAAAGTGATGCAGGCGTTTCCGGGTGCATTCCCGAAAGCCGATGTGGTTGGCAATCCCGTGCGTACCGATGTGTTAGCCCTGCCGCTGCCTGCTGAACGCCTGAGTGGACGCAGCGGTGCGATTCGTGTGCTGGTAGTTGGCGGAAGCCAGGGCGCACGCATATTGAATCAAACGGTGCCGCAGGTGGCCGCGGAACTGGGTGATGCCATCACGATTTGGCATCAAAGCGGCAAAGGTGCGCTGGAGATGGTGCAGCAGGCTTATCGCGATGCCGGACAGCCGCAGCACAAGGTCACCGAGTTTATCGATGATATGGCGGAAGCCTATGCCTGGGCGGATGTGGTGGTGTGTCGTTCGGGCGCCTTAACGGTGAGCGAAGTCGCCGCCGCAGGTTTACCGGCAATCTTTGTGCCGTTTCAGCATAAAGACCGCCAGCAATACTGGAATGCGTTGCCGCTGGAGCAAGCGGGCGCAGCCAAAATTTTCGAGCAGCCGCAATTTACCGCGACTGCAGTAGCGGACACGTTGCGCCACTGGGATCGCAAAACGCTGCTGGCGATGGCTGAGAAAGCGCGCCAGGTTGCGATTCCTGATGCAACCGATCGGGTTGCACAGGAAGTGGCACGCGTCGCGAAGTAATTAATAGGTCGGTTTGACCGGCTGTACCTGAATGCAGGTACACATGAGATCAACAGGTAATTGAGACAGATGAATACACAACAATTGGCAAAACTGCGTTCTATTGTGCCCGAGATGCGTCGCGTCCGGCACATTCACTTTGTCGGCATCGGTGGTGCTGGCATGGGCGGTATTGCCGAGGTGTTGGCGAACGAAGGTTATCACATCAGCGGTTCGGATCTGGCGCCTAATCCGGTGACCCAGCATCTGGCCTCGTTAGGTGCGACCATTTATTTCAACCATCGCCCGGAAAACGTGACGGATGCGAGCGTGGTGGTGGTGTCGACAGCGGTGGCACAGGACAATCCGGAACTGGTCGCGGCCCGCGAGCAGCGTATCCCGGTGATCCGCCGTGCAGAGATGCTGGCTGAGCTGATGCGCTTCCGTCATGGTATCGCGGTTGCCGGTACGCACGGCAAAACCACCACGACAGCGATGGTCACCAGTATTTATGCCGAAGGTGGACTGGATCCGACATTCGTGAATGGCGGCCTGGTGAAAGCGGCGGGCACCCATGCGCGTTTGGGCACCAGTCGTTACCTGATTGCGGAAGCGGATGAGAGTGACGCGTCGTTCCTGCATCTGCAGCCGATGGTGGCGATTGTCACCAATATCGAAGCGGACCATATGGACACCTATCAGGGCGACTTCGAGAACCTGAAGCAGACGTTCATTAACTTCCTGCATAACCTGCCGTTCTATGGACGTGCTGTGATGTGTGTGGATGATGTGGTGATCCGCGATTTGATCCCACGCGTGGGCCGTCAGGTCACCACGTACGGCTTCAGTGATGACGCCGATGTGCGCATCGAAAACTATGAACAACGTGGCGCGCAGGGGCACTTTACCCTGATTCGTCAGGACAAGCCGGTGCTGAAAGTGACCCTGAATGCGCCGGGTCGTCACAATGCCTTAAACGCAGCCGCCGCTGTTGCAGTGGCGACGGAAGAAGGCATTGAAGATAACGCGATTTTGGCCGCGCTGGAGAGTTTCCAGGGCACTGGACGCCGCTTTGATGTGCTGGGCGAATTTGATACCGCAGCGGTCAATGGCAATCCAGGCAGCGCGATGCTGGTAGATGATTACGGTCATCACCCAACGGAAGTCGACGTCACCATCAAAGCCGCCCGTGCCGGCTGGCCAAATAAGAAACTGGTGATGGTGTTCCAGCCGCACCGTTACACGCGAACTCGTGATCTGTTCGATGACTTCGCTAACGTGCTGTCACAGGTTGATGTATTGCTGATGCTGGATGTTTATCCGGCCGGTGAGGCGCCGATTCCAGGCGCAGATAGCCGTTCACTGTGCCGCGCGATTCGCCATCGTGGCAAGGTTGACCCGATTCTGGTCTCTGAGCACGATGCGTTGCCGGAAGCGCTGGCCCCGTTGTTGTCAGGTGACGATCTGGTCATCGTGCAGGGCGCCGGCAATATCGGCAAAATCGCCCGCAAACTGGCTGAGCTTGAGTTGCAGCCAGCTGCGAAAACGGAGGTGCGCCATGGCTGAGAAAGTCGCCGTCCTGATGGGCGGAACCTCTGCAGAGCGTGATGTATCGCTAATGTCTGGCAGTGCCGTGTTGGCAGGATTGCGCGAGATGGGCATTGATGCACACGGCGTGGATACCCGTGATGTGTCAGTGCTGGACCTCAAAGCGCAGGGTTTTGAAAAAGCCTTTATCGCCCTGCATGGTCGTGGCGGTGAAGATGGCACGCTGCAGGCGGTACTGGAGTTCCTCCAGTTGCCGTATACCGGCAGCGGCGTGATGGCTTCGGCGATCACCATGGATAAACTGCGCAGCAAATTGCTGTGGCAGGGCAGGGGACTGCCATCAGGAAAATTTGTTTGGTTAACGCGCCAGCAGCGGGAATTGGGTTTAGATGCACAAACCCAGGCTGCAATCGATGCGCTCGGCCTGCCGCTGTTTGTGAAACCAAGCTGTGAAGGTTCAAGTGTCGGCATCAGCCGAGTGAATACGTTAGAAGCACTGCCTGCTGCGTTGGATGAAGCGTTTCGCCACGACAATGATGTCTTGATTGAGGCCTTCCTGAGCGGTGCGGAATATACCGTTGGCATTCTGGGTGATGAAATTCTGCCTTCTATCAGAATAAAAACCGCCAGCGAGTTCTATGACTATGAAGCGAAATATATTTCAGACGATACTGAATACTTCTGCCCAAGCGGTTTGAGTGCAGAGCAGGAAGCAGAATTGAAGACGTTAGTATGGGCAGCCTGGCGTGCACTGGGGTGCAGCGGCTGGGGGCGTGTCGATGTGATGACGGATGATGAGGGTAAATTCCAGTTGCTGGAAGTGAATACCTCACCGGGCATGACCAGCCACAGTCTGGTGCCGATGGCCGCGAAGCAGGCAGGATACAGTTTCCCGCAGCTGGTGGCGCGTATTCTGGAACTGGCTGACTGATATGTCTCAGGCGGCGATACGTGTACGAAATCGCGAACCCCAGGAGCGTGCGCGCACCGGGCGTAGCAACGGTGCCCGACTGTTTGGCGTCGTATTCCTGCTGATTGTGTTGGGCATCATGGCCGCCGGTGGGCTGGTGGTGCTGAAGTGGATGAATGATGCGTCGCGTTTACCGCTGTCGAAGCTGGTGGTGACCGGGGAAACGCATTACACCACGCATGATGACATTCGCCAGGCCATTTTGTCGCTCGGTGCGCCTGGCACGTTTATGTCGCAAAACGTGGACATCATCCAGCAACAGATTGAGCGTTTACCCTGGATCAAACAGGTCAGTGTGCGTAAGCAGTGGCCTGATGAGCTGAAGATTAACCTGGTGGAGTACGTTCCGGTGGCTCGCTGGAATGACTCACACATGGTAGACGCCGATGGCGTCTCCTTCAGCGTCCCGGCCAGTCACATCGGTAAAGAAACATTGCCGATGTTATATGGCCCGGAAGGCAGTGAAACAGAGGTGTTGGCGGGCTATCACACCATGAGTGATGTGCTCAAAGCCGGCAAGTTTACCCTGAAGGTCGCGTCGATGACGGCGCGGCGCTCGTGGCAGTTAGTGACCAGCGACGATGTGCGCATCGAACTGGGACGCAGCGACACCATGAAGCGTCTGAACCGTTTTATTGAGCTCTATCCGGAGCTGCTGCAGCAAGGCCAGAGTCAGAACAAGCGCATTACCTATGTCGATTTGCGCTACGACTCCGGTGCCGCAGTAGGCTGGGCAGCGGCCCCGCTGGAGCCACAGGACAGTAATCAGCAACAAAACCAGGCACAGGCTAAACCACAATGATCAAGGCAACGGACAGAAAACTGGTAGTAGGACTTGAAATCGGCACCGCAAAGGTAGCCGCCCTGGTTGGGGAAATTCTGCCTGATGGTATGGTCAACATTATTGGGGTGGGCAGCTGCCCGTCTCGCGGTATGGATAAAGGCGGCGTAAATGACCTTGAGTCGGTGGTGAAATGCGTTCAACGCGCCATCGACCAGGCTGAACTGATGGCTGATTGCCAGATTTCGTCGGTTTACCTTGCTTTATCGGGCAAACATATCAGTTGTCAGAACGAAATCGGGATGGTTCCGATTTCGGAAGAGGAAGTGACTCAGGATGATGTAGAGAACGTGGTACATACGGCGAAATCCGTACGCGTGCGCGATGAACATCGTATCCTGCATGTTATTCCTCAGGAATATGCCATTGATTATCAGGAAGGCATCAAGAATCCGGTGGGACTTTCCGGCGTGCGTATGCAGGCGAAAGTGCACTTGATCACCTGCCACAATGATATGGCGAAAAATATTGTTAAAGCCGTTGAACGTTGCGGCCTGAAAGTTGACCAACTGATTTTTGCCGGACTGGCATCCAGTTTCTCGGTTCTGACTGAAGATGAACGTGAGCTGGGCGTCTGTGTTGTTGACATCGGTGGCGGTACAATGGATATCGCGGTTTACACCGGCGGCGCACTGCGTCACACCAAAGTGATCCCTTATGCAGGGAATGTGGTGACCAGTGATATCGCCTATGCCTTCGGCACACCGCCAACCGATGCGGAAGCGATCAAAGTACGCCATGGTTGTGCGCTGGGTTCGATTGTTGGCAAAGATGAAAACGTCGAAGTGCCGAGCGTCGGTGGACGTCCACCGCGCAGTCTGCAACGCCAAACGCTGGCAGAAGTGATTGAGCCGCGTTACACCGAATTGCTGAATCTGGTGAATGACGAGATTCTGCAACTGCAGGAACAACTGCGCCAGCAGGGCGTGAAACACCACCTGGCAGCAGGCATCGTGCTGACCGGTGGCGCAGCACAGATTGAAGGTTTGGCCGCTTGCGCCCAGCGTGTGTTCCATACGCAGGTGCGTATTGGTCAGCCACTTAACATCACCGGCCTGACGGATTATGCGCAGGAGCCGTATTATTCAACTGCAGTCGGTCTGCTGCATTACGGCAAAGAGTCACACATGAACGGTGATGCAGAAACGGAAAAACGTGCTTCAGTGGGCAACTGGTTTAAACGTATCAATAGCTGGCTGAAGAAAGAGTTTTAATTTTTGAAAAAGGAGATCATGCAGGCAATGTTTATGATCTCCAGGCGACAGGCACATAACGGAGAGAAATCATGTTTGAACCTATGGAATTAACCAATGACGCGGTGATTAAAGTCATCGGCGTCGGCGGCGGCGGTGGCAACGCCGTAGAGCACATGGTACGCGAGCGTATCGAAGGTGTAGAATTCTTCGCTGTAAACACCGACGCGCAAGCGTTGCGTAAGACAGCGGTTGGCCAGACGATCCAGATCGGGACCGGTATCACCAAGGGTCTCGGTGCGGGAGCAAACCCGGAAGTGGGTCGTACCTCAGCTGAGGAAGATCGTGAAGCACTGCGTTCTGCACTGGAAGGGGCAGACATGGTGTTTATCGCTGCAGGCATGGGCGGCGGTACCGGTACCGGTGCAGCGCCAGTCGTGGCAGAAGTAGCAAAAGACTTGGGTATCCTGACCGTTGCGGTGGTGACCAAGCCCTTCAACTTCGAAGGCAAAAAGCGTATGGCTTTTGCTGAACAGGGTATCGCTGAGCTGTCTAAGCATGTCGATTCACTGATCACCATCCCGAACGACAAGCTGTTAAAAGTGCTGGGTCGCGGTATCTCTCTGCTGGATGCCTTTGGTGCAGCCAACGACGTACTGAAAGGTGCGGTGCAGGGTATCGCCGAGCTGATTACTCGCCCAGGCTTGATGAACGTTGACTTCGCGGACGTGCGTACCGTGATGTCAGAAATGGGTTACGCCATGATGGGCTCCGGCGTGGCGTGCGGTGAAGACCGTGCCGAAGAAGCAGCCGAAATGGCGATCTCCAGCCCACTGCTGGAAGATATCGATCTGTCTGGTGCGCGCGGCGTGCTGGTCAACATCACGGCGGGCTTCGATCTGCGTCTGGATGAGTTCGAAACCGTGGGTAACACTATCCGCGCCTTCGCCTCTGACAACGCCACCGTGGTAATCGGTACTTCTCTGGACCCAGAGATGAACGACGAACTGCGCGTGACCGTCGTTGCGACCGGTATTGGCATGGACAAGCGTCCAGAAATTACGCTGGTGACCAATAAACCGGCTTCGCAGCCAGTGATGGATCATCGCTACCAGCAGCACGGCATGGCGCCGTTGCCGCAGGAGCAGAAGCCGGCAGCGAAAGTGGTCAACGACCAGCCAGCATCGTCCAATAAAGAGCCAGATTATCTTGATATTCCAGCCTTCCTGCGTAAGCAGGCAGACTAAGAATATCCTGAGAATTGGGATTCTCCGCTCTTTGTGCTAAAGTATTCGCCCGCTGGTAATTTATACTGGCGGTCGGATGGGTAATATTGCGAGATAATGCGATGATCAAACAAAGGACATTAAAACGTATTGTTCAGGCGACTGGTGTCGGTTTACATACCGGCAAGAAAGTCACGCTGACCTTACGCCCTGCGTCGGCTAATACCGGGGTCATCTATCGTCGCACTGACTTGAATCCACCGGTTGATTTCCCGGCTGATGCAAAATACGTGCGCGACACCATGCTGAGTACCTGCCTGGTGAATGATGAAGGCGTGCGTATATCGACGGTTGAACACCTGAATGCTGCATTGGCTGGCTTGGGTATCGACAACATCATTGTTGAAGTCGATGCGCCCGAAATTCCGATTATGGATGGCAGTGCCGCGCCTTTTGTCTACTTGCTGATGGATGCAGGCGTCGAAGAGCTGAACAGTGCGAAGAAATTCGTACGCGTTAAGCAGACGGTGCGTGTTGAAGATGGCGATAAGTGGGCCGAGATCAAACCCTATAACGGTTTCTCACTCGACTTTACTATCGACTTCAAACATCCGGCAATTGACTCAAGCTCGCAGCGTTACCAGCTGAACTTCTCGGCTGAGGCGTTTGTTCGCCAAATCAGTCGTGCGCGCACCTTTGGTTTTATGCGTGAGATCGAATATCTGCAGTCTAAAGGCCTGTGCCTGGGCGGTAGCTTAGATTGTGCGATTGGTCTTGATGATTTCCGCGTACTCAACGAAGACGGTCTGCGCTTTGAAGATGAGTTCGTTCGTCACAAAATGCTGGACGCGATCGGCGATCTGTTTATGTGTGGCCACAATGTGATTGGCGCTTTCTCTGCGTTCAAATCTGGTCATGCTTTAAACAATAAATTGCTGCAAGCGGTACTGGCGAAGCAGGAAGCCTGGGAATGGGCAACCTTCGAAGACGAAGCTGAACTGCCACTGGCATTCAAAGCACCAAATTTAGTCCTGGCGTAAGTCAGTCATAAAAACGGCAGTTTCCCTGACACCCTCTCCGGTCAGTGGAAGCTGCCGTTTTTTATTGCCAGTTTTTTATTCCTGCAAGACCGCTCTCAATTCTCTGCTATCACTGGCGAAAGCCTGTACAAATAAACGTGAAATCCCCCGTAAGCCCTTTAATCACTGGTGTCCTGGCCCCACATAAGTGCTATTATCTGGCGCTCATATGAGCAGGTTCGCGGATAACCGCAACGGCTTCATTACTTTATTTAACTGTGGACAGGTTGTGATCGGGATTTTCTCACGCTGGCGACAATTAGGCAGACGCTACTTCTGGCCTCATCTCTTATTAGGGATGGTGGCGGCCAGTTTGGGCTTGCCTGCCTGTGCGCAAAGTGCGGAGTCCACGGCGACAGACTCGCCCATCAGCAGCCTGTTTGTCGGCAATGTTGTTCATTTCGATCATTTAATCCGTCTGCAGGAAAGTGCGCGTCGACCTAATTTCAATGTCGATTACTGGCATCAGCATGCCATTCGCACGGTCATTCGCCACCTCTCATTTAGCATGACGCCACCTGCAGAAGCGGAACAGAGTCATACAGTCCCGCTGGCGGCACAAAAGCTGGCGTTAATCGATTCGCTGCAGGCGCTACTCACATCGCCAGCTCAACCCGCTATTGCATTAGAGCCGCAGGAAACGCTGCGTCATCGCGAACCTCAAATTCACACTTCTGCTGACTGGCAGGCTGCTATTCATGGCATCCGCGCCGGGCCTGCCATTGCTTAACAGCTAACGATTTTCCACATCCTGTTTTAGATTTTCCAGACCGCATGAATGCGGCTGAATTGAGAAAAATTTATCATGTTAATCAAATTGTTAACCAAAGTCTTTGGCAGCAGTAACGATCGTACCCTGCGCCGTATGCGCAAAATTGTCGATGTCATCAATAAGATGGAGCCGGATTTCGTCAAGCTCTCGGATGACGAACTGAAAGCCAAAACCGACCTGTTCCGTGAACGCCTGAAGAAGGGTGAAAGCCTTGAAAGCCTGATTCCTGAAGCCTTTGCTACGGTACGTGAAGCCAGTAAACGTGTGTTTGGTATGCGCCACTTCGATGTACAGCTGATTGGCGGCATGGTGCTGAATGAGCGTTGCATCGCCGAGATGCGTACCGGTGAAGGTAAAACCCTGACGGCAACACTGCCGGCTTACCTGAACGCACTGAGCGGTAAAGGCGTGCACGTGGTCACGGTGAACGACTACCTGGCACAGCGTGATGCCGAAAACAACCGTGCACTGTTCGAGTTCCTGGGTCTGTCTATCGGTATCAACCTGCCAAACATGCCCGCGGTGGCCAAACGCGCAGCCTATGCTGCGGATATCACCTACGGTACTAACAACGAATACGGCTTCGACTACCTGCGCGACAACATGGCGTTCAGCCCGGAAGAACGCGTCCAGCGTAAACTGCACTACGCGTTGGTGGATGAAGTGGACTCCATCCTGATCGATGAAGCGCGTACGCCGTTAATCATCTCCGGTCCTGCCGAAGACAGCTCTGAGCTGTACACCAAAGTGAATAAAATCATTCCTCACCTGGTGCGCCAGGAGAAGGAAGATTCAGAAACCTTCCAGGGTGAAGGTGACTTCTGGGTCGATGAGAAAGCACGTCAGGCTCACATGAGCGAGCGTGGTCTGGTAAAAGTTGAAGAGCTGCTGGTGAACCAGGGCATCATGGAAGAAGGTGAGTCACTTTACTCGCCAACCAACATCATGCTGATGCATCACGTGACGGCTGCACTGCGTGCGCATGCGCTGTTTACTCGCGATGTCGATTACATCGTGAAAGATGGCGAAGTGATCATCGTCGATGAGCACACCGGCCGTACCATGCAGGGCCGTCGCTGGTCTGATGGTTTGCATCAGGCTGTTGAAGCCAAAGAAGGCGTGGAAATCCAGAACGAGAACCAGACGCTGGCTTCCATCACCTTCCAGAACTACTTCCGTATTTACGAAAAACTGGCCGGTATGACCGGTACTGCTGATACCGAAGCGTTTGAATTCAGCTCGATCTATAAACTCGATACCATCGTGGTGCCAACTAACCGTCCGATGGTGCGTAAAGATATGGCTGACCTGGTCTATATGACCGAGAAAGAGAAGATCGACGCGATCATCGAAGACATCCGTGCCTGTACCGCCAACGGTCAACCGGTGCTGGTGGGTACCATCTCGATTGAAAAATCAGAAGTGGTCTCTAACGAACTGACGCGCGCGGGTATTAAACACAGCGTACTGAACGCCAAGTTCCACGCCAGCGAAGCGGATATCGTGGCACAGGCGGGTCAACCAGCTGCAGTCACCATCGCAACCAACATGGCAGGTCGTGGTACCGATATCGTGTTGGGCGGCAGCTGGCAGGCCGAAGTGGCAGCGCTGGATGAACCTTCAGAAGAGCAGATTCAGGCCATCAAAGAAGCCTGGAAACTGCGCCATGATGCGGTGCTGGCTTCGGGCGGTCTGCACATCATTGGTACTGAACGCCACGAATCGCGCCGTATCGATAACCAGTTGCGCGGCCGTGCGGGTCGTCAGGGTGATGCCGGTTCATCCCGCTTCTATCTGTCGATGGAAGATGCATTGATGCGTATCTTCGCCTCGGATCGCGTATCTAACATGATGCGTAAACTGGGCATGAAACCAGGCGAAGCGATTGAGCATCCGTGGGTCACCAAAGCGATTGCCAACGCACAGCGTAAAGTGGAAAGCCGTAACTTCGACATCCGTAAGCAGCTGCTGGAATACGATGATGTGGCGAACGATCAGCGCCGCGCCATCTACAGCCAGCGTAATGAACTGCTGGACGTGTCTGATGTGTCTGAAACCATCAACAGCATCCGTGAAGATGTGTTCAAAGCCACCATCGACACCTACATTCCGCCGCAGTCGCTGGAAGAAATGTGGGATGTTCCTGGTCTGGAAGAACGCCTGCGTAACGATTTCGATCTGGATCTGCCGATTGCAGAATGGCTGGATAAAGAGCCGGACCTGCATGAAGAAACGCTGCGTGAACGTATCATGAGCCGCGCGCATGAAAACTATGCGTCGAAAGAAGAAGTGGTTGGCGCTGAAATGATGCGTAACTTCGAAAAAGGCGTGATGCTGCAAACCCTGGATTCATTGTGGAAAGAGCATCTGGCGGCGATGGATTATCTGCGTCAGGGCATCCATCTGCGCGGTTATGCGCAGAAAGATCCGAAGCAGGAATACAAGCGCGAGTCCTTCTCAATGTTCGCGGCGATGCTGGAGTCACTGAAGTATGAAGTGATCAGCACCCTGAGCAAAGTACAGGTGCGCATGCCGGAGGAAGTCGAAGCGATGGAACAGCAACGCCGTGAAGAGGCTGAGCGTCTGGCACAGCAGCAACAGCTGAGCCACGTTGATGACGAAACCGCGGCGGCCGCCGCGCTGGCTGCGCAGGGTGGGGAGCGCAAAGTAGGGCGCAACGATTTGTGCCCATGCGGTTCCGGTAAGAAATACAAACAGTGTCATGGCCGCCTGGCCTGATAAACGAGGAGCCTTCGGGCTAATGCCGATCAGTTAAGGATCA
>NZ_JZRD01000058.1:0-1421 GCF_000963995.1 Pantoea sp. SM3 | reverse complement strand
TAATGCTTGTCAGTTAAGATCTTAATGGAGGCCGCAACGGATAACGTTGCGGCTTCTTTTTTACCGCCCTTGGGTAATGCCGCACTCTTCTTTCCGGCAGCACCAGCCCTGGCGCCATCGCCATTACCTCTTCCATTATCCGCGGTATTTTTCCCGGTGAGATGCCCGGTAGCAGGCTCAGATGACTTCTCAGATACAGTGCGGACTGCTTAAAACTCATCTGATAAGGTTCCACGCCTTTCAGGCTGTACGCCATCTGCGCCATCATGAACCTCAGAAGGTTATAGGCCAGGACCACGCCCCACAGCTCCTGACGCACAAGTTCTGGCTTTTTGCTTCTCAGCGTCAGCTCATTATTCAGCAGGTGTTGTTTCATCTCGCGGAACCCATGCTCTATTTCCCAGCGATGGCCGTATAAATCCACGACATCTGCTTTGGGATACCTCAGGGGATCGCACATGGATGTCAGGATTTGAACCGTTTTTCCGTTGAGTTCTTTGCTGATAAGCCTTGCCGTCAGCGTGTCCGCAGCTCCCTGCCATTTTTTCTTCGCCTGCGGCGACAGCTGTAATTCCACCAACGCCTGCCCGGCCCCTAAGCTACGGACTATACGGTACTGTGCTCCTTTGCGCAGCGGCAGCATCCAGTGTCTTTCCGTTCCCGCTGACTGCCAGGCGTGCAGCAGACCCAGCGCGTAAAAACCTTTATCAAAGAGGGTCAGAGAGTGGTCGGGGGTCTGTGGGATAAGCTGAGCGGCAAGATCGGCTTCGCCGGCAGCTGAGACGCTGTCGAACGCTGCTGCTGACAGCAGGTGACTGGTGACTTCCATCTGACAGACCATTCGCACCTGCGGCCACTCAGAGCACTTATTAATATTGGCCGTTCGCCCGAAGGCGGCATCATTCTCTGGTGTGTCAGGGGTACGCCATACGGTGCCATCCACCGCCATCAGAGTCAGTCCGTTCCAGTGCGACAGCGGTGTCTTTTCAAACCACAGGCGCTGCGTTTTCTCAAACATTAACCGGATAACATCTTCTCCAAATCGCTGCCGGGCCTGCACAACCGCGCTGGGCGCAACAAAGGGCCTTTTCCCCGGCAGAAGGATATCCAGGTGTGAGACGAGCTGAGTCATCGAATGGGAGCGAAAAAGTGCCATGCCCGTCACTGCCCAGACCATCATTTCCATCGACAACCTGCGCTTACGTAACGTGACTGTCCCGGTATCCGCGAGACACTCGTCAATAAGTTCAGGAGAAAGGAGATCAGAAAGCGTCGAGAACTCCTGAGGAGTAAAGTTATGAACAATATCGAGAGCCTGACTGAGAAGCATAAAAAAATCCGTAATCCCTGAGAGATTACGGATTCTTGCAGAACTGTTGGATCGTTCAACCGATCATTTTTGTCTTAACTGATCGGCATTA
>NZ_JZRD01000057.1:0-34204 GCF_000963995.1 Pantoea sp. SM3 | reverse complement strand
TTGTCTTAACTGATCGGCATTACGACCGGAGTCAGCGTTTTTTTAATCAGCACCTTCAGGCAACCTGATGAGGCGGGTGCGTTACATCACCGCGCCCCTGTAGCAGGCCATCGATTGAGATATCTTCGTCCAGTGCGTCCCAGTGGATACCACGGGGAGATAGTTCGTAATCTTTCAGCTGTTCGGCAGATGCGTTGCGGAGCCGGGGAAACCATGAAAGCGGTACGCCGATTATCCGCTCGTCTGAGAGTTCGACCCACATAGTATGATGATCGAACCGAACGTTCTTAGCTGAAATAATCATTCCAGGCCTCCAGAAGCATGGTTTGGTGTTGTGTTATCACTGTCATCAGCTCTTTTATTGTCCGTGAGTCAAATCCATCGTTACTCGCCAGTTTTACAACCGGCTCCAGCCAGAATTTTGCTTCTGTACCCGCTTTTATCACATGAATGTGAGCAGGTTCGCGCGGATTGCCTTCGTTGGAGTAGAAAAAGAACCGAAAACCGTTCAGCCGCAGTATGGCAGGCATCGTCAGTAACCTTTAAAGGATTATGGTGAAATTTAGTGCAACGGTCAAAACGCAGCGAAGGGTTAGAGAGAGGATAAAGCGTGCTTCGCGATGCCGCAACCGTGTCCGAGGAACGGTATATCATCATCCCATTCTCCTGCAGACTGTGACTGTGATACTGGCTGCTGAGGCGTGGGTTGTGCGGCACTGTTACGTTGCGAACCACGGTTACCTTTCCCGTTATTTCCACTGTTACTCTGTTGCGGAGCGGGATCTGACTGTGAAGGCGGCTGCTGAGGCTGGCCCCAGTTACCACTATACTGCTGCTGGGCGCTGTTTTGTGTACGACCACCTAACATCTGCATGGTGCCGCCAACATTCACAACGACCTCAGTCGAGTATTTGTCCTGCCCGCTCTGATCCTGCCACTTGCGTGTGCGTAGCTGACCCTCGATATAGATCTGAGGACCTTTGCGAAGGTATTCACCGGCGACTTCTGCAAGTTTGCCAAACAACACAACGCGATGCCACTCGGTCACTTCACGATTTTCGCCGGTCTGCTTATCACGCCATGACTCCGACGTTGCCAGTGAAATGTTAGCGACAGCGCCGCCGTTAGGCATGTAGCGAATTTCCGGATCCTGACCGAGATTGCCAACGAGTATGACTTTGTTTACGCCACGTGAGGACATAAGCATGCTCCTTATGAGGGGGGATGCCTGCTCAGGAAAGAGCAGGCTATAGTGAACAATCAGAATGAGTTTTCTGCGTAAGACTGCTGCTGGGAAGCGGCATTCTGCGCATGCTGCGGTTCGGCGCGTTCAGTCTTAAAGACCATGTCCTGGCCTATTTTGATCCAGTCCACCTTAATCAGGCGGGCTTTCAGACTGACGCGACTTTCACCTGCGTGCTCACCATTTTTCAGCTGAAAAATGTCCGTAGATGGGTTGCTCAGCACAAAGCCAATCAGCACTTTTTTATCCTCATCCACCGCTTTCTGGCAGCGGTTAATGAGGCTGCTGGCTTCTTTGCCGGCAACGGTTACGTCAAAACGCACATAAGATGGGCTGTCGCTCGGACCTGACAGTGCGTTGATAACGCAACTGATAAAGGTGCCGGACTGAGCATTGACCTGGCGAACGTTGCTGAGATATCCCAGTCCGTTGATGGTCAGGTTGAAGTAGTCTTTAGATTTACCGGTGTTACTGGCATTAGAGGTGTTGTTTACAGACATAATGTTTTCTCCATGGAGGTCAAATTTGGTTCGACGGAGAAAACTTCTGCCCGGACGGGAGAAGTCTTCCCGTCGGGGAGTCAGAATCAGCTAAATTCTGACTGTCTTGATAGTTGAATGTACCTTCATCGCCAGGCAGTAGGAGCCGTGATTGACGATATCTGCTTCCAAAGGCGGGCAGATGTACCACACTGATGTGTTCTCCCTTGCAGGCTACAGGAGTGTTATGTTCAGCCACCCGAAGGCGATTCTCTTAGGCTGGTAAATCATTGGTGGTCGTCAGAGACGACAGACAAGCACGTTTATTTTTAAGCCAAATGTCGCTACTGTCAACCTTTCTGGTTCTGCAGGGGCAGGGTAGCCGGCGCAGAAGCTATGCTTTTCCGGCCTTTACCTGATCCCTGTTTTTTCCCTGCAGCCTGCCGTCGGCTTTTACGGTTTGTCTCACCAACAATTCCCTTACAGTCAGGGTACTTAACACAGCCCCAGAATTTACCGTCCTTACTCTTGCGCTGATGGGTCTGGCCACCGCACAGCGGACAGCCTGGGCCGACCGGAACCGTGACTTTAAAAGCAGTGTCCCGCCCTTTTTCGACCAGATGCCGTGTCCACTGACTTTGTTTTTGCATAAACTCGCAGAGCCCGCTTTTTCCCTGGGCAATATCATCCAGCGCCTGCTCCCATAGGGCCGTCATGCCCGGACTTGTCAGCGTCTCTGGCAAGGCAGCGATCAGTTCCTGCGCCATCTGCGTGGCAATGATGAATTTTCCTTTTTTCTCCAGGAAGCCCCGTTTAAACAGCGTTTCGAGTACGCCGCTGCGCGTCGCTTCCGTACCGAGTCCCGCGTTATCGCGCAGTACTCTCTTGAGCTGGGGATCCGTGACCAGGCTGGCTGCGTTTTTCATGGCGGCAATAAGCGTTCCTTCCGTATGGTGCGGCGGCGCTTTGGTCATATTATCTTTAACATCTGCACCGGTAACGCTGCAGACGCTGCCCTGCTCCAGTACGGGCAGCTGCGCGGCAGACTCCTTATCACCTTCTTCCTCTGCAGCCAGCTCCCCACTGAGCAGCGATTTCCACCCGGCATGTACCATTACGCGGCCGCGCGTGCGGAAAAGCTGATTACCGATATTGAAGGTGGCATCCGTCACATCGGTTTCCTGCAGCGGCATAAACTGGGCCAGATAGTGCAGCCGGATAAGAGAGTAAACTTTAAGCTCTTTCGCGTTCAGCTTTGCTATGTCGAATGGCTGTCGCGTCGGAATAATGGCGTGGTGCGCAGTGATTTTCTTGTCGTTCCAGACTCGCGAGTTGAATGCGGTATCAAGGCGGGAAAGCTCGTTGCTGATAGCAGGATCGGAATGCTGTACAGCCCGGAGAACGTCGTTGACCTCTTCCCGCATCGATACTGGCAGATAACCGCAATCTGTTCGCGGGTAGGTCGTCGCTTTATGAGTTTCATAAAGTTCCTGGGCAATAGAAAGCACCTCATTAGCGCCAAACCCCCATTTCTGATTGCAAACTTCCTGAAGATCTCCGAGGGAAAAACAGAGCGGTGCCGGTGTTTTATCACGCTTTTTCTCAACGGAAATCACACTGCCGTTCTCGGCTTTCAGGCAGAGCTGCTGAACAGCCTGTGCAATCTGCTGGTTTACGCACCGCTTTTCATCGTCACAGTATTGCTCTGCAGCAACCCATTCCGCCTCAAAAGAAACACCGTCTTTTTCAAGCTGAGCTCTGACTTTCCACCAGGGCTTTGGTTTGAAGCCGGCAATTAAAAGATCCCGGTTAACCACTATAGCGAGCGTGGGCGTCTGCACCCTGCCCACAGAAAACACCTCCGATAACCCGGCTTCAGCGGCCTTAAGGGTATAAAGCCGCGTCAGGTTCATTCCGATAAGCCAGTCTGCCCGCGAGCGGCCAATACCCGCCTGATACAGTTTTTCAGTCTTTTCACCTGACAGCATTTCACTGAGTGCTTTTTTGATGCTGGCTTCATCCAGCGCGGAAAGCCACAGCCGGCGCACGACACCGGTGTAATTGCAGTACTCCATCAGCTCACGCGCGATCACCTCACCTTCGCGATCGGCATCGGTTGCTATGACTACCTCACTGGCTTTTTTCAGCAGTTTTTTGATAACGCCAAACTGGTCGGCAGTATCTTTCTTGACGGTCATCTGCCACCGGTCCGGGATGATCGGCAGCACCTCCGTGCGCCACGGCCGACCAAACTGCTCGCCGTAAGTTTCTGGCGTGGCTGTTTCCAGCAAATGGCCTACTGCCCACGTGACAGTAATATTACCGCCGGTAATACACCCCTGACCGCGCTGGCTGACGCCCAGCACGCGGGCAATATCTTTGGCCTGAGAGGGTTTTTCACATAGATAAAGCTGCATGCCGGCCTCCGGTTTAACGTGCCTGACCAGAGGCAACCTGGCGGACCTGAGACATGACGTTATCGAACGTGCTGCCGGTAAGGTGCGATGCGATAGGTGATTTGTATGTCACATACAACCGCGTACCGGAACCGTTCTTTTCAAGCTCGATATCCATATGGTCGTTGTCACCCACATCGCTACCCATGCGATAAGAGCTTCCCGGAACGGCTTCCCACACTGGATGGGCGTCCTCAATAGCAGCGGCACTCCAGCGGCTGTTACGATCTCTGGAGCGAATATGTTCAATTTCATCCGCACTCACATAGCCATAGTGGCGCTTTAATCGCGCGGCGGCCGTATCTATATCTACCGGCACGCTAAACTGTTTGCTGGCACTTTGCCCGCCAGCTGATGATGCTTTTGTCAGTACCGGCATACCGTTGCCGGAATCCATGGAATCCGAATCACTGCCGCGCAAAGTCTTGCTAATACTGAAAGCGGTATCGCTGATATTTTTGTTAATATCACCAAACTCAGTACCTGCACAGCCACTGAGAAGGGCGCAGATAACGCCCGAAGTAATCATCTGGTTCAAATTAATCGTCCTCTGAGGTAAAGGCAGAAAGTGGAGAGAATGAAGAGCGTTTTTTTCCCGACATGACGGCAGGATCGGGTTCCCCCAGACGCTCAATGGCAGCCAGGCCACGCGCCGTTTTATGGCGGATATCCTCGTATGTCACTGGCATGGTCCGGTAGTTCTGAATCAACCCGTAGACTACTCGTATCGCTTTACTCCCTTTTTCCAGAAACTGGTCGCGCTGTGCACGGGAGATCATGCCGTAATGGAATGCCCGGAATGCTTTCAGTGCCAGCTGGTCGTAATGTACTAACAGCCAGACACAGCGATAGCCCAGAGGTGATCGACTAAACACATCGAGGTTCAGCGGTTCGGAGGAAGTAACGTCTGAAATGGTGATACCGGCGGGAACGCAAGACGTAATGTTATCGATAATCCTCACCTGCTCTTCAACTTTCTCAGTAGCCAACTTGATGGCCTCTTCAAGTTTGACCAGCAACTGATCACCATAGGGGTTGCCGGCCGCTGCATCACGCCCGGCTAATCCTGCCCGCGAAATCGCTTCTGGCATTCCCAGAATTTTCGGCCGTTTTTCGACCTTTGATTTCTCATCTGAACGATTGCGCCCTTCCCAGAGCCTGATTGCATAATGCGAATGCAGCTCGACAGTCAGCGTGGATACTAATCCGCCAGATCGCCGAGGCGCTGTATGAGGGGTTGTCTGTTCGGCCATAGCTGTCTCCTGATTGGCAAAGGCTTTCGTAAGTTAAGTGGCGATCCTCATTCCTGGGAGGACCGTAAACAATTCGAAATCAGATATTCGCAATGTAAAATTTGTTCGCTGCGTATGGCGCTTAATTAATGATCGCAGTTTCCCGGATCAACATCGCTCGCTTTTTAACATCTGTTGCACGGTGCAACACTGCGCGCTTTTTAACCTCTACTGCAGCATGTTGCGCTGATCACTTTTTGGGACACCACTGTCCGCCTATTCATTTCTCTGATTTCCAACAGACACTCGTAGACTCTGAACGATTTCTCTTACGCGCTCCTCACTGCACGTCTGCCGGCTATCAGCACGGGGAGGCTTGAAGGGGCGCAGTTCAGGGCGTGATGACGGGCTCATGTGATCAGGTACTTTTCGTACGTTTTCTGCAGGGTAAAGCTCCCCCTGTCGGGCCTTTTTAAGTACCGTCAGCAACCAGCCAAGTGGGTTTTGCAGGCTGCCTTCACGCTGTGCACGTATGACATTCGACAGCACCAGAGCGGATCGCTCAGTCGAAAGCGCCTGCAGCTGGCGATTGACCATGTCCCGGTCTTCTGGTTTCAGCAGTGAGAGGAAGTCATCCGGCAGGCAAACCGAACCAGTTACGTATGTTTTATCTGTATTAGTAAAACTACGTACGTAACTGTTCGGATTCCGAACCGGGCTCTTATTGCCGGTACTTTCACTGAGTTCGGAATCCGAACCGAGTAGTTGATCATGAATTTTTAAGCTGAGTTCGGTATTCGAACCCGGCGAGCGTCCTGTCTTCACGGGTGTGGCACGGCAGGTCAGTTCTTCAGGACTTTGAGCTGAGCCCAGACGGGCCTCTATCATCTGGAGATGACTGCGATGATGGAGCATTGTGGGATCCAGCCTGATTTCACTGATGATTGTTTTTGCCGTAGAGCTGATGGTCCGGTTACTGCTCAGGCAGGCTTCAGCCACTGTTTTAAGCCAGTGTGGGTCGAACATTTCTGCATCAGCAAATGACAAGGGCTCATCATGCTGCGCATAAATATTGCCTCTTACCCTTCCCTTTTCGTCTCTGACGCGTTTGCAGAGACTAAGCCAGCCCGTAATGCGTAACATCAGAAGTATGCGGCTAATGGTCTCTTTCGATGCCCTGCCTTTTCCCGGCGTTGCCAGCTGCAACTGCAATTCTTCATAGGAAGGAAAAACGGCGCCATCATTGCTCAGAGCGTGCAGGCGGATAATTATCCAGCCCATTTTATCAAGCGGGGAAAGACGGTGATCGAGAAGCAATCGTCGCGGCATGGAATCGTGTATGTTACCCGTGAACAACAGACCGCCACGGACATAGCTGTTTTGTTCTTCGGATAAACGCGCGGTCAGTCGGTCAGTTAGTTTTGTGACTGCCTGATGGATAAGGCTGTCATCCGGTAATGTCATTCTTCACCTTCTGAATACAAAAAAATGCTGAGCGATGTGCCGCTAAAGGCTCATCGCTCAGCATTCTGACTACGCTTCAGTTGCGCATAGCCGTGTTAAAGCGCTCATGGTTCATCATCTCCCAGGTGCGCCCTTCATCGCGGCTGAGCAGTCGCCAGAACGGGCCGAGATCAATCTTGTAGTAGCCCGTCCGGTTTTCATTTAGGCGCTTATAGTTATGTTCTCCGAGCCAGAATCGTCGGACTGCGCTGGCCGCTTTTTTAGACAAAGACGTCGGAACCGTCGCCGGAGCTTTAAGGCCCGGTATGATCTCTTTAAATCGCACTCTGACCCCTTCTGATTACAGTGAACACTTTCCACTGGTTAACAATCATGCTCTTCTCCGCGTGGCCGCTGTTAGATTCTCACTCTCCCACTTGAGAACAGTGTTCCAGACTGCAGTGAGAGAAATATCCATTTGTTCAGCGGCTAGCAGCATCAAATCAAGTCCTTCATCCGTTTCGCTGCGAAGCGTTTTATTGTCATTTGCCGCCCAGATTTCCCACAGTTCAGTACTCTGTTCCTCTCTAAGAACGGTTCCACGACCTGCACGAACTTTTATGCCGGCTATCCTGCGACGTGCAGCAACGTCATTACTCATCAGCCCGAAAAAATGCTCCATAAGCCTGATTGAGCCACCAAGAGCGAGTGCGCGATCAATACGTTGCTTACGCGTCTGTTCTTCCCTCGCTTGTGTCATGAGCCGTGCAAGATTGTCTTGATTTATTTGAAACGAAAGGACAGAAACCTCGCTATTGATGATGTAATGAATATCTTCAATGGTCATATCTTTCAGCGTGGCAATCTCTTCAGAAGAAAGGCCCATTTTGTCACAGCGACGGATAAACCCATTTTTAAGCTCCATAACCAGGTCAAGCAGGAAGCCATTCGCAGCACGGGAGAGGTTCATGTTCATCAGTTAACCTTCATTTACAGGAACAGTAGAAGCAGCACTACTGCGCTGCAGTTCACGGAGACGACGAAGGATCCTGATTAGCCGAAACACAGCTAGGGTTTGTTCGTCATCAAAAGCAGGTGTGGCTGATTCAGATGACCCGATCAGCAATTCAGAAGTGAAGTTCGCCGAATTTTGACAAGCGGTATCATCTGTCAGCGAAGCAAGAAATAAGGCCACAATATGAGCATCCTTAACGGACACTGACAATTCGTAACCTAGCTGTGATGTATTTTCATTGGCGGATTTTAAAGAACTACCACAGCCATGAGCACTGGCGATATCCCAGCACAAACGCCAGGCAATACTTTGCAAATGCTCAATATCATCTTGAAGGGCATTAATGCGCCAGATTGAACTAATATCCGACTGTGATAGATCATCTAAATCATGCGGAACAGGCTTTTCATCTTTTTTGTTTGATATAGAAGATGAACCCTTAGCTGTCTCATTTCCGTTAGATTGATCAGACCCCGGGCTAATAATCCGGGCATTACACTCAGATATAGATGAATCATCTGAGGCTAGCTCATTAAATGTCTGGTTGAGCTCAGCTGTATCATCATTTGCAACAGCAGATGATGTTGCCGTCGAACCAGAATAAGCAGGAAGAGTAATGTTTTCTGCAGATTCTACCTTTGCTTTATCAGCGCCACGGAGTTCAAGCAACCAGCCATCATAATCAAGCTCATCACATGGGAACGCTTCTGTGAGATCGCCAATGAGTTCATCAGTAAACATCTCAATTGACCATAACTCAGGATTATCGAACTTACGACAGCACTCACCAAATACATTGGCGAACTCTGCTTTGGTATAAATGTTCTTTTCAAACTCATATTTTTCCCAAGCTGTTTCGGCCCCATGGCGGAGCTTAAGCAAATTTCTAAGCTCCCGCCCGCCAAAACCTGACTTAAGCAATACAGGCATCCATGGATATATATTTGTCACTACATCTTTCATACGACTTACCGTAGAAAAATGTACGGGCAGGCCACTATTGGTAAGTTCAGAGGCAAGATCACGTAATGAGATTTTCTTTCCGCGTTCTTCTTCAAGCATCAAACGCGCTTCGCTTACAGAGATAGCCTTATCAATAAAAGTTAACTGCCCATGAGTTTCATTTTCGGCCAGGTGCCCGGCAAGGCACTGGAAACGCCCAGGCCATGGTTTTTCAATGCACACCATTCTGAAGAACCGCGAATCTCCTGTCTCATCCCAAAGTTCTCGCATGATGGTGTAGCGAGTGTTACCACCGTCGCTGAAAGTAAACTTGCCTTCAGGAAGACGTGGGTCACGAGTAACTGACGGTACAGAATTAAGGCCGCGTGCCCGGATGGATGCTTTTAGATCGTCGAAAAGAGGATTACGACTTTTGCGCGGATTATCTGGATTCACACAAAGCTCATCAAGAGTGAAAATTCTCGCAAAACTGGCGTTCTTTTCTGGCGTGTTTTTTACCAAGTGCAGTTTACTCATTGAGGATTACTCCTGAAATCGTAGCCAAAGTCATACCCACCTTCAGGATATTCCTTGAAGAGAGTAAACCTGCCATCAAACTGAGTTTTGATGGTTCCAGTAGGTCCCTGTCGCTGTTTACTTATAATGATTTCGGCCTGACCAGGATATGCCGTATCTGCGTGATAAACCTCATCGCGATAAATAAAAGCAATCAGGTCGGCATCCTGTTCGAGCGCACCAGAATCACGAAGATCGCCATTATTTGGCCGTTTATCCGCACGTTGTTCAACCTGACGATTGAGCTGTGACAATGCAAGAACAGGACAGCCAAGCTCTTTTCCAAGCGCTTTAAGTGAACGGGATATCTCTGCGATTTCCTGCGTCCTGTTTTCCATATCAGGGCATCGCATAAGCTGGAGGTAATCGACCATAATCAATGAGGGCTTGCCGTACTTACGAACATAGCGACGCGCACGGGTGCGCAGCGTCGCCGGCGTCTGAGAACTATTTTCATCAATAATCAAGCGATCGCGCCAAGCTGCCATTTCATTTGCACCCTGACTGATGCGTCCCCAGTCTTCGTCGCTCAGATTTCCATTACGGAGGTTGGTAAGGTCAACACGGCTTCGCATTGACAACATGCGCATAGTTAGCTGGTCAGTTGGCATTTCGATACTAAAGATAAAAACGGCTTCCTGAGGCTTGCTTTCAATTGCACCGATGCACCAGCTGACAGCTAAAGCGGTTTTACCCATGGAGGGGCGTGCTGCCAGTAAAATCAGATCACCCGGTTGCAAACCACATGTCATGAAATCTAATTCAGCCATGCCTGTGGATGTACCTGTTATTCCGTTTTCAATTGCAGTAGCTATTTCAAGTTTGCTCAGCACTTGATCAAGAGCAACCATAATTTCTGATTCGCTCTCAGTTGCGTTAGTTCCCTGTTCATTAAGACGGAACAGAGCATTTTCAGCTTGCTCAGCAACTTGCTGTGAATTGAGGCGATTAGCCTGTATATCAGCTATAAGACTGTTTCCAACAATCTGCAAAGCGCGTAACCGGCTCTTTTCAATAATAATGCCCGCATAGCCGAGAATGTTCGCAGCTGAAGGGGTGTTCTTACTAAGCTCAGCTAAATAAGCAAACCCGCCACAGTGTTCAAGCACACCATCTCGTTCAAGGTTTTCACTCAGGGTTATCAGGTCTATAGGCAGGGATAACAGACACAAATTGCTCATCGCCTTGAATACATGACGATGGGCTGCAACAAAAAAATCACTATTTGTGAGCAGGAGATTAATTTCATCCCAACGCTCATTGTCGAGCATTAATGCGCCCAGAACACATTGTTCCGCTTGTAATGAGTAGGGTACAGCTAATAGGGCTTCAGGCGGATTAGGCATGAGTTTATCCCTCCACAAGATTGTGGATTAAGTGATTTTTTAATGGTCTAGGTTTCTAGCTAAGCAGTCTTAGCAGTTAGCTCGCTGATATATACCTCTAAATAAGCATCTATCAAGCCCTGAACGATTTTTGAGGCGCTAATGACGCGGCCAGACGAATGCGTGAGCCGCACGGCACATCCTTCAAGATTGTTACGTCTGGTCTGACCTATATAAATAATCGGTGTTGGCGAACGTGATTGATTATGTGAGGGCATAACATCTCCAAGTTAAGTTTCATTTGAGAATTTCCTTAACCCAAGTAATGGGAAAGGAGCATCTATTTGCTCAAACGGACCAGAACCCCTGATTGCTCAAAAACCTAGTCAAATGGTTCGCGACTAGTACACGCCCTCACTTCTCACGTAAAAGTGTCAAGGAAAGGTCATTTTATGATAATGTTTAACACTAAATTTGTTAACTTTTTACATATTACCACCTCTAATGGCTTTTTTGCAATTTTTTCCCATTTATTAGTAATTATTCCCGAACGCTGTGCAATTTTTTCCCTTAAAATCATTGCAATAATTTCCGTTAAGGAATGCGAATGTTAGATACGATTGAGAAGAGACTTAAGTGCTGTAGGGCTGCCACGGGTACTACGCCACAGGAAGTTGTGAATTTCATACAGCAGAAAAACATGGATCTGTCCTACACAACCTATACCCGTTGGGAATCAGATGGCTCTATACCTGCTCGCAGGATGGACGTAATAGATGTCATTGCCGAGTTTTTCACCGAAAACGGGCTTCAGGTAAAGGGCAAATGGATCATGACTGGTGAGGGTTTCCCCCCCCAGTTTACTGAGTATGCGAAACTGGATGAGGATACTCTCTTCATCTTAGCCAGCCGCCAGTTACCTGACGTGGAATTGGTGCAGATAGCGGGAATGTACGGCGAACCATATGTAAGTTTCGGAGAGTTCTGTATTGTATCTACAGTCACAAATATCGACCCTAATAATAACAAATTGTGCTACGTGAAAAGCGCTGATGGTTTGCATGTTGGCGTCCTCAAAGTAATGGACGAGAAATCCATTCTTTTAGAGGGAAATCAAAGCACTAAACTAATGAAAAGCGATATTTATGAATGCCGGAGAGTGAAATGGATTCAAAAGAAGTAAAACTTAAATTTCACCACTGCAGTAATGAAGTCATTAAATTTCTCGATAAACTCGAGCACACTACTTACATCTCAACATTATTAGTTGTCAACAATAAAATCTCTGCTCACCAAAGCAATGGCTATGCTGACTGGGATAACAAATTTTATTACGAGGGTAAGTATAAAGACAGCCTTCTAATAAAAATAGGCATCGAACTTACCAAGATTAACAAGGGTGACGTAAGCACTGTCATCTGGGATGACGCTTTGCGCAATGAAAAAAACAATGCAATCGATGAGCAACGGCGTGAGCACAACATATATCATGGGATTAGCTTCATTTATGGTATTGAGGATGACATGAGCATGGCCCTCAATATTTGTACCGGGGTTGATACCTCGCAAAAGGATTTTGAAAATTTAATACTGCCAATGCGGTTTGCGCTGCTGAACTACTTTAAGGATTTATGATGTTTACCAAAACCTATTCCGTAGACGAAAAACACGTTGATTTCCAAGGTGTTGTAGATGGTCTCTACTATCCCTTTTACATGGAATGGACGCGTCACGCTTTTATGAAAGAATCGCTTGGATTAGACCTAGAACAGGAGTTCGCTGAAGGACGCCTTCACATGATCCTGGAATACACGCTGCGCTTTAAAAAGAGTCTGCAAAAAGGCGATGAAATGCAGGTAACATGCGCCCTCCAGGCAAACGAGAAACGCAGTCGCGTCAATTTTGTTCAGCAAATACTGGTCAACAATGTTGTATATGCAGAAGCAGTATTTACCGCTACCTGTATCGCCAACGGCAGACCTGGTGTTCCTGATGCAGTGAAGAATGCTATTCCAGCTTGATTTTAAAAGGGAACCCCTCCGGGTTCCCTCATTAGTTTTCAATCAGAATATATTGGCTGTCTTTAACCTTATCCTTTCCTGCCTGATAAAATAAAGAGAGTCGGACTAAATACCCACTCCGCTTCTGATACTTACCTTCAAGACCTTCAGATTCATATATGCGCACTCTGAAAAAACGTTTATCGTTACGCATATGCAATACGCCGTTCTTTTCAAATGATGCCTGCACAGCCCTGCGATCATTATCAATGCCTGTTACTTCAATAAATTTAAATAAAGCACCCGGCAGAGAAATAAACATAAACCCACTTACTGCATGAAGCAGGCTGTTTCTCTCATTCACACTGAGCGATTTATTATTGACTGACTCTCTCAGCCACAATAAAAACTGCTCGCCAAGATTACTAACATCTGCGCTTTCAGGTGCAGCGAGAATGATAGGGTTTTCACACGACACTTTTTCGTTGCTGGCTTGATCCAGCACAAAATCGATAACAGGCAATATTTCCTGCGGCTTGGCTTCGGGAATAAGTTCCAGGCTTTGATCCGGGACCGCAATTACTTGTTCAATCATATCCTGAACAGGCAAACAGTCATCTGCATTATCCGTTCCTGCTCCTTCAGCCTGTTCATCCACATTGGTGTCCGCCGGTTCAGCTGCAGCAAACATGCTGAGAAGGATGGCCGTATCATCAGCCGCTTCTTTTGCCACTGGCTGCTCAGTTACTGCGCCGCTGTTTTCTGAAAAAGCCGGGGGCAAAGAACCTGTTTCATCATCTGCAGTTAGCAGAGGTTCTACGTTCACTGGTGAGAGGCCGGAGGCCATATCCACTGCACTGTCCGACCCGATACCGGCGAGTGCAGAGGCAGCACTGATGATATCGTCGGGGAAAGCCGTTGCTGGCAGTACGGAATCCGGCAAAGGCACCGCAGCGGCCATTGCAGACATGCCCGTCTGAGGAGAATCGGTGGGCGATTTGCTGATGCCTCGCGCTTTGTCGAGAATTTCTTTGATGAGCGGCATGGCCGCTGCATCTCCGCCAGCCAGCGAAGCCATCACTCGCAAGGCCTGGCGATCTCCGCAGAGCCAGGAGACCCCGTCATGAGGCAACAGCCTGGCCGCCATCATTGCCGCCATACCAGAGTCGGCTGCATTGTTTATCCGGAACCGATAAGGTGCACCCGGCGCTGACATACCGGGGATCCAGCACTGTCCGTCCAGCAATTCCCCCTCAATCCGGGTCAGTTGTGGCAGATGTGCAGTAAGCGCTGACCAGAAAACAACAGCATTCCAGAGCGTGTTTTTAGCGGCCTGTTCCTCAGGTGCCGCGCCCGGAGGAAACATATGCCCTTTTGCCAGCCTTACGCTGCAGGCGGTAAATTTCAGGGTGAGATCAATGTACCCGCCCTCTTTACTCCATTCACCTTCAGTGCTGGCCGGCACGTTTTGTACGCCCTCAGCGAGTATTTTCAGCGGTGTCAGATAAAGCCGGTTATAAATCTCCTCCGGCAAAGACGTGTTATCCCATATTTGCCTGAGAAGGAGCTTACGATGCGGGGAAGCAAGCAGCTCTGTGGCTGACTGCGGCGCGAAATATCCCGCCGGAATCTTACTACAAGCCTGCGCTGGCTTAGCCGCGGTTTGCCCTCCGGATATCATGGTTATGAGCTTACTGAACATTCTGGCTCCCTGATAATTCAGCTTCATCGCTGAGATCAAGCGCAGCTGATTCCTTTCCGCCCGGCGTTTCAGAGCCTTTGCACAATGCATCAAGGCAGCCGGTCACGATACAGACCAGCTCATTTGGCACCAGAATTTTGCGCGCGCGCGTCACCGATACGTACAGAAGATTCAGCTCATCTTCTTTTTCACGCGGATTTAAAAGGGGATCGGTAATATCAACAAAATCATCGCTGATTTTGACCGCGTTCCACTCAAGCCCTTTACTACGGTGCGCCGTCACGACTGTCACATCAGCATCGCTTTCGTGCGTCACCGCCTGCTTTTTTAATACAGCCAGCAACATTGGCAGTGGAAAATACATGTCCAGCAATCGTACACCCTGCCCCATTTCCGGATCTTTTGTTGCTTTGGCAATGGTTCGATATTCTTCGAAGTCACGATAATCGCGCGTCAGCTGCGGCGACTGAATACGATCGGGCATATCGACCGAAAGCCAGTACAAATTTTCCAGTTCACCAATGCGGTATCCTTCCATTCCGCCCACCCAGTACACCTTTTTACCCGTCAGGCTCTCCATCAGAGCTGAGCCAATCACGCCTGCTACCGTCCGGCTGATAACACAGCAATGCGCTGTTCCGGCGGGCAATTCGGCTACAACCTGGTCCTCACCACCAAGGCCGCTGATCCGGCGGCTTTCCCCCGCCTCGGCAAGCAGGGTATTCTCAACGTCTGCGACCGCCGTACCAAACCGGAAGCTGTTCGTCAGCCACAGTTTGTCTGCAGTCTCCAGCTGCGGCGAAACGAGGGCATTTTCCGCCCCCCTGAAGCGATAAATCTGCTGATAACGATCGCCGACAAGGATGATGCGACAGGGCTGGCTGAGAACAAACTGACTGGTCACCGGATTAGCATCCTGCGCCTCATCGAAAAGGATCTCGTCCCATTTCTTATTCAGCTCCGGCGCTGACAGCTGATAAAGTTTTAGATAGATGTCATGCGTCACCGGAAAATGTGAATCCATCCGGGTCATTTCATGCCATATGACCTGTGCAGCTCCGAGTATTTTTCCCGCATCCAGTCCGCCCCGATCGCTCTCATCGGGCAGATGCAGAAATGAGATTTCCCCGTCGGCGCTGTACAAAAAGGTGTTAAGCGTGTTCAGCGCAGTCCGTGCCAGTAGCCAGTGTCGGGTATTGAGCAGCCGCGCAATATCCGTTATGCGCAGAGACGTGGTAAGCCGCGCCTGGAAGTGCCGCCCGAACGTTGGCCATGCCAGTTGATGAAACGTTCTGCACTCCACGTTAAATGGAAAGCGACGCTCTGACTCCTCCCTGATCGCGCGATTGTAGGCGAGGTAAAGCATCCGCTCCGTGGGGTTTGCCAGCGCGTAAGCTTCGAGCGTGGACGTTTTGCCTGTACCGGCAAACGCCGTAACAACAAGTTTTCTGCCTTTCCAGGCGATGATCTGTGCCTGCTCCTGCGTGGGTTGCATGTAATCAGTACCTCCGTCAGCGTCATGCCATGAACCATGCCCTGCCGGGGAGTCGGTATCCACCGCAAACTCTATACTGACCCGCAAAAAAAACGCCTCCGGAGAGGCGTTATAGTCAGGCTGCGCGTTGCTCTGCACTGCCGAGTTTTGCTGCCCACCTGGCGGTGTAGTGCAGCGGGGTGTAAAGCGTACGGCGCCGTTCAAGAGTCAGCGCGTTTCCGGTCACAACCTCTGCTGCAATGCCGCAAAGCGAGAGCTGTATATAGGACATACTGGCGGCCAGCGGATCAACGTCCGTCACCGACACCCACAGCTGTTCTGAGACCGTATAACCGCGTTGAGCAAACTCTTCAGCGAAGGCGATGACCATACAACCTGCACCGCTCGCCGGCTCCTGCAGGGTTATGAAGTCTTTTCCCTGCATCAGCGCATCGATGCCGGAAAGCTGCATTGATGCCATCATTCGCGATACGTCCCACGGCGTGAAAAACTGGCCGCGATACTTATCACCCAGCTCAAGCTCCATAAAAATGCCGCCGAGAAAATCACAACGATGCTCATCGAGCACCATCACGACATGACCCAGTAACTCAGCCAACCTGGTGACGTCCTCCTTCTCGTAGCCGGCAATTATGCTCAGATACTGCTTCTCCAATTCTGCATCGTGCGCAACGCCGTTGTGGAGCGCAATGGCCGCACAGCTGACGAAGTCCTCAAACACCTTGTGCCGGTGATGATAACGGGCGGTTGTGTTGAAAATCTTCAGGAATGTGCTGCGATGATTGATAAAAGACATGCGTGTTCTCCATAAAAAAGGGGAACACGCCCCTGAGGAGGTGTTCCCCTCAGGGTGTGAGGCAAGCCTTACGGCTCGCCATTTTTGGTTACCAGCTGTACGTGGTGAATCCTTCCACCTCCGGAGCCCCTGATTCAAAAATCAGGATTCCTAAGGCATCCGAACGTATTAGTGAAGCAATCACGCGACGGGCCTCTTTCGATAATCCCGCTTCTTTCAGTCGCAGAACCGGCGAGGTGCACGCGGTTAAACGCAGAAGATAGCCCCCGCCGATGTAGTGGACCCACTCACCGTTACCGACTTCACGGGTCGTGATCTCATCAAGCAGCGCATTGTCTTCTGCGCAGAGGTGAGCCGTCGAAATAACGCGGCAGCGAAGGTACTCACTGTTGACGTTTATCACTGTGCGGCCTGATGAACGGATGTTGCGCCTTCCGGTTCGTCAGGTTCAGCGACCGGCACCAGATGAAGCCCGGGCCTGCCGTCGTCCAGTTCATCAATAATCGCCTCAGCACTGCAGACATGCTCGCCCCGATCGTAACAGTCATAACCATCAAGATCGTGAACCGGCTCGCTATACCAGTGACGAATTTCACAGTCAAACGTGGATGACAGTGCCGCGATGACCTCTCCTGCCGGAGGGAACCAGGCGGAATCAAACGCAAGTTTTATGCTGCTGACGCCTTCTCGTTCCCAGCTGACGTTGTGACCTGCCGGCCACTCCATACCGTACTGCCGGCAATAGAGGCTGCCGGACGTGGAAGCCCCGGAAAGAAGTCCGCCACTTCCGTTTAGTTCAGCAGCCAGCCGGCTCGGGATTATCTGCAACATATCGCAGGGTTGAGCCCTGTCAGGCATCTGACTCAGTCGTTCCCAGCACTGACCCGGATCGATTTCCCGGGAAAGCGTGGCAATATCAAACCAGTCCGCATAGCGCTCCTCAATAAGTCGCGCGATATGTCTGCGCGAAACGTCCGGAATACTGTCCCAGCGAATCGCGTCGATACCCGACTGATGGTAAAGCCGCTCAATTTTACGCAGATGTTCCCCGTCAAGCGGTACGTCATTGCGCAGTAAACTAAGCCACTGTTCAAACGCCAGGTTGGCTGGCGTGCCCTGTCCCGTTCCGCTCTGCATTAACCCGGGAAACGGCGGAAAGGATTCCGTTTTAACCGGGCGTAGCAGGCCACCACAGCCTGCCAGAAACAGTTTTATGCTGCGCATGACGGCGTGACGGTAAAGCGGTACGGCCTCACCGCTGATCCACTCCTCCATAATGCTGATGAGCGCGGATTTTCCGGTGATCTCTAAACGGTTATGGCACCAGTCTGACATGGTTGATTCCTCTTTTTTTAAAAAAAAGAGGGCACTGTCCCGTGAGGAACAATGCCCTCACGGGACGGCAACGCGTTTACTTAGCGATGCCGGGTTGGTGTGTTATGCAGCTTCTGCCGCACTCTGATCTAACTGCAGTAAAAACTCTGACGCTTCTCTCGCGTGCCGGCAGGCACGAAAGAGTGCTTTTTTGTCCGACTTCAGTACCTCAAGCCACGACTTTATGTAGCTGTCGTGCTGAACATCGCCAAACACGCCGAGCTGGGCGCACAGAAATGCGCTACCCATCTCCGCTATAAGCTCCTCAAACGCATACACCGGATCGCCGAAAGTTTTCGACGGTTTGGTTATGCCTTCGCGGTTCAGTCGTGACTCATGGCCGGTGGCGTGCACAACTTCATGCAGCAGCGTGCTGAAGTAGTCGGCGTGGGTAAAAAATTGCTCCGCCTTCGGCATTAGTATTGAATCAGTGTGTCTGGCGTAACAGGCCCGGTTCTGTAATCTGAACTCCACCTTAACGCCCGCCATATGCACAATCTCACATATCCGTTTTTCCCTCGGCCAGTCGATCGTGCCAGGGTATTCAGATACGGGAGACTCATGCGGTACAGCCGCAACACTGTCCGGTAAACCGTCACACTGCTCGACGTTAAACAGAAAGTTAGGCTTTATCATGGCTCGCGATTCCATCAGCGGCTTACCGTCGGAATCAAACAGTTTAATTCCGCTGGCATCCTCAGCCTGCTTTTCAAAAGGTCTGAAGATAATAGCCTCTGATGACGTTTCACCTTTGCGAACCTGACCGCCCAGCTCCTGCGCCTGACGATACGTTACCCAGCGATCGGTGCTGTATCCTTTTTCCTCTGCGGCCAGCCATAAAAGAAGCACATTTACGCCGCTGTAAGGCTTACCGGTTAAGGCATTAACCGGTAACGGACCCGCAGCGGCGCAGCAGCCGGCAATGCGCCACGGTTTTTTCCATGGCGCCACGCCGTTCTCCAGAGCCTCAACGATACGGTCAGTGACCTTCTGGTACAGATCGACGCTCTCAGTTTTCTTTGTGCGACGGGTTTTGTTTGGTTTGGTCATGGGATGCTCCTTAAATGAAAAAAGGGCGCATCCCTCCCCTGACGGGCGAGAAATACGCCCGTCAGGGGAAGTGGTTAACGCACCGAAGAAATGATCTTTCCGTCGGCTGTTATGCTGTTCAGTCGCAACCGGAGTTGCCGCCTGGAATGATAGAACGCATGGCGGTCATGCCGCTTACTGTCAGTGAATATTGCTTCTTCAAGTGTTGAAGCTGCCAGACCGAACCACCGGGCCCGTTCTTGGTCGCAGCTGCAGTCACAAAAATCCGAGGTCCTCATCAGGTCGATCCGTTCACGGAACAGCGCGAGTTTACGCTGACTGTGCCAGCTGATGGTTTTGCGCTTCAGCTGATAGGGTGAACGGACAGACAGAACAACCACCCTGTCTGCCGGCGTTATGGGACTGAAAAAGGCCGGGTCATCCACAGTGAGCTCGTAAGTCTCAGAGATCGGACCAAACTTCAGTTCAACCTGCACACCCGGGTCGGCACTCCCGCCGCTGTATTCAAGCGCATAAATGCGCGCTTTACGGTAGAAAAGCTGACCGGGTAGCCCGTTTATGAACTCCAGGAATAAACCTTCCTGCGAACAGATAACAAGCCTGACTGACATAGCCTGATGGTAGGTTTCATGAAACAGCTGCGCGAGCGCGTCACTGTTGAAAGTAAACATAGGATCACCTGCTGTAATAGCGGGATCTGTCTCCTTCCGGAGAGCAAATCCCGGAAGGATCGGTATACAGGTCAGCTGTTATGCTGCTGAGTAAGCCAGAACTCAATGCCTGATATGGCTTCCCACTCTTCAGTGGTGACCTGCTTGCCTGGACCGGAAGTTTTTACCAGCAGCAGGTGTTCAATTGCGCCGGGTATAACAAACGATGCCGGTATTTTTTCAGGTGCTTTGGTGAACATATCCATATTCCATGCCAGCCATCGCTGCGCGAAATGCCAGCTTTGCGGACAGGAACTGGTTATGTAATAGCTTTCGGGGCATAGGTTATGCAGAAGAACCAGCACGATGCGCACGAATAAATCCTGCTTGCATCTCTGGCTCTCCACTTTACGGTATGTCCGAAAATTATCCGAAAGCGTCTGCCTGAGGTAGAACGGATTGAGGCAGTAGCCTTCGCCGTCCTTGTGGTTGAACGTGACCGAACCCTCTTCGTCAAAAAGTTCTGACGCGCGGTTCATGTCAAAACCAAGCTGCTTGTAAGGCCGGAGCTGAGCGGGAAGAAGCCAGAATGCTTCTTTAACTGCGTCGGTAAATCTGAACCACTGTTCATCATTTATGGACGCTCCCTGCTCAAACTGGTAAACGCCCGGAAGGACCAGAGGCTCGGTTGGTGTAAGTGGCATGGTAAATCTCCATTCAAAGGGGGATTTACCGCCCAGGGGGACGTAAATCCCCATTGGGTCAGGTTAGGTCAGGACGATTGCCGTATCAGCGTTTACCGTTTTTCAGTTCTTCAAGGAAAAACTCAAACTCTGAAACAAGCCCCCAGTCTGCCGTTGTAAATGGACGCTCAGCACCGGAAACATTTCTGATAAGCAACTCATCAGCAGCCCCGGTGATAAAATTGTCCGTGCAGAATTGTTGAGGCGCATCGCTATCAGCAATGAGCCGATGCCGTATCGCCCAGCGAACAGGCAGAGACCAGCTTACGCCACCCGCTGATGAGGTTATCTCAAAGCAGTCTTCACAGTGGTTGTGCAACAGTATCAGCACTATACGTGTGAAGAAGTCGATCGGCTGGCCTTCGGTTTCGATGAGTAAATCTGCAGACAGATCCTTTGTAAACACCACGCCACGGGATATGTAATCCCCTTCGTTATTTCCTCCGAATGAAAAAATCTCGGGAGAAGGGAACATCATTGAGGCACGGTCCATACGCGTGCCATCTGCTGGCGAGCACGGACGAAGGTGAACCGGTAACAGCCAGAATGCCTCTGTAACTGCAAGAGTAAAGCTGTGCCATTGAGTCGGAGAAATCCATCCGGCCGGCCTCACTGTATAGGTGACGTGCTGCGGTGCGAAGTAGATTGGTGTCATGATAAATCCTCAAAAAAAGGGGGATTTATCCTCCCTGATGGGGAATAAATCCCCACAGGGTTAGTCAGATCAAATAGCTTCTAAACGGGCAATTTCCAGGTCACCCAAACCTTCATAACGGCCTTCTGCTGAAATCCGCTTATGTAAATCAGGGTTGAGCCTGATACTCATGGCACGTATTGAGTCAACTATCTCGTCACAGCCAGAACCAAGAAAACGGTTCTGAACCATGCCAAACTTAAGGTTATAAATGACGTTAATCTGAATGTTCATAGTGAGAGGGAGCTCACCATAAAGAAGTATCTGTTCATCAAGGTCATCTAAGCCAGACCTTTGCCAGACAAGTGCTTTCAACATCTCGCCTTCAAATTCAGCTAACTGCAGCATATCCGTCAGGTTGGTTGAAATTGTCATATACAACTCACCTTCACTGGTATGCATAACGCAGGTTTGCCATCTGATTCGCCAGCTTCAGTGCAAAGCGACGAGCCTGTCGGAACGAGCTGAAAACCTCATCCGGTTGTTTCAGGGAACCGAACCGGTGATTACCGTAAAATGTGCCTGAACGGGTAAGTATGCCAGACGTCCACTTTCCTGATTGCAGCTGATAAACATGAACCTTAAAGCTGAGTGAACCAGCCCGGTTTGTTATCCACTCTTCTTTTCTTTCACCGGCCGCGAAGCGATCCCGCAGGAATAACGTTGCTGCGGAGGCTGCTGAAAAGATGCCTTTTATGGAAAATGAAGTTGGTAATAAAAGTGTATACATGGTGTTTCTTCTGTTGAGAGGGAAACACCTGCCCTGTCGGGAAGATGTTTCCCGAGGGGCATTCGCATAGCGAATGTATGGTTCAGACGACTGTGCTGTTACTTCTGAGCGGTGAACACCCTGAAAGTCGCAGCATCAGACGCGGCATGCTGAGCCGCTTTGGCTGCAGCGTTGTGTGTAAAATGCTTACCATGCCGGCTGAAAATGAATTCATTGCCCGGCTGGCCTTCGGTCAACGTTCTTGCCATAACAATGGCGTGATAACGTTGATCGTCAAACCAGACGCGGGAACGAAATTCATAATGACCGGAAGGTGAAGCGAGCCACGATGTTCCCCTGAGTGCAGCTTTAAGATCAGGACATTCAGATGCAACACGGGTTGCAACGGAAAGGACCAAATCGAGTGGCACACGCAGTTCATTCAGAAAGGAACGGGTTATGGACATAGTTTCTCCAGAAAACAGAGAAACATTTGCCCTGTCGGGAATGTTTCCCCGAAGGACGAAGGCCGGAGGCGGATGGTTGAATGTACCTTCATCGCCAGGCAGTAGGAGCCGTAATTGACGATATCTGCTTCCAAAGGCGAGCAGATGTACCACACTGATGTGTTCTCCCTTTCAGGCTACAGGAGTGTTATTTGCAGCTACCCGAAGGCGGTCATCTCAAGCTACAGACCATTGGTGGTTGTCCGAAGACAACGTAAGAAGCGTTTTAATAATAGCGTTTGCCTGAGGCAAATTACAAGAGCCTTTTATTCATCTGACTCAGCTGTCCGGTTATAAACCCGGACAACGTAAGCACCACGTCCATCACCATGTCCAAGATCCATTGAAACTAACGCCTCAGCTTCTTTGCGACTCATGCCATTTTCTAAATGATGATTTACGGCATCCCTGGAATAAGCATACCTGAGACTGTGCGGGGCATAGATCCCCGTCATTCCACTTTCACGCAATACGTTATGATAACGATCAAGCGCCTGATGAAGCGTTGGTTTATCGATTAACTTACCGTTATTTTGTTCGATATAGTGAATAGCTTCATTTAACAGGACAACAACTTTCTGTTTATCAAAAACGCTGGCATCACGTGGACGCCCTCCTTTAGAGCCAAACACAACACGCACATTATTATTTCCGGCTTCTAGATTTTTTCGCCAGGTCTTAAGTGACTTTGCCGACTGAACAGTTTCCTCTGCACGTAGCCCAATATATCTGGCGAGCTGAATACCTAACGCAATCCCCCTGTCCTTTTCTGAAACCGTTATAACTATTTCTCTGAGACGTTCATCCGAAATGGCAACTTTAGTGCCTTCCCGACTGGCTTCTGAAATATTCAGCGCCTGATTACTTAATTTCTCATGTGCAGGATTAGCCAGAACGTTACGTCCGCCTTGTGACAGGATTGAACGTAAAGCGGCCATTTCATTTTGCAGGGTGCGTGACGAGATATTTTCATCCTGACGACTACGGATATAATTCTCGATATGTTTGGTTTTAATATGGCTAACGTCCCGAATCTGAATATTAAGAGTTGCCAGTCGCTCTGAAAAGCGACTGGCAATCTTTGAACGATCAGAAACCGTTTTAAAACTTCCTCCGCCCTGACGTGCGAGCGTGACGAGCTGCTTACCTAATTTACCAGACACTTTTTATCTCCTTCAAAACCTACAGCTGTAAGCCCAAAAACCAACAGCTGTATGACTCTGAATCTGTACATCTCTTCCCCGATGACACGGTTGCTTTTGCGCTTCCTGCGTCTCGACTGGTATCTGTGCATCGGGGCGGCGAAATGTTGAGTTCTTGCGAGGCTCCCCAGGTCTCTGACCTGTTTGCGGCTTGCGCCGTGCTGACGTCAGTCAGTCTGCCTCCGAACACCAGTTTCCTGATGTCGCCATCGATACCGAGTCGATTATTCTCCTTCTAGTAAAACGCCCTTAACGAATTGTTCGTTAACGTCGCGTCATGGTTGATAAATAGCCAGTTGAGTATCTGAAAACACGTAATACGTGCACGTCAGATTGTAACGGCATGCTGAAAACCGCACTGTACGTGGGTTTGGTCGTTATGCGCTGCGCGCGTCACTTTGTTCTCGTTTCACTCGAACCAAAGTGACGCCGCGCAGCTTCATGCTCCTAATGCGTCTTCCGCAAGCGCCCAAATGTTCCAAATGGGCTTATGCGTCCGAGCAAAAGTCGTATGCAACTCAGGGCGTATCCCTGAAAATCTCATAACGTTTGTGAAAAAAGCATCGTGGGGATGCCTTATCTGATGTCGCCAGGCGTGTGTGAAAGCCCAGGCTTTGGTGAGATTAATGTACCCCCATCGTCGCGTCGTAGGTGCGCTTGTTTTGACGATATCTGCTTCCAGGAGCGAGCAGATGTACCACACTTATGTGTTCTCCCTTTCAGGCTGCAGGAGTGTTTTCGTAGCTACCCGAAGGCGATCCTCTCAAGCTACCGGACCATTGGTGGCCGCCTTGTGGCGACTTACAACGCTTGTTAACATATCAAGAACGACAAAAATTTGTCAAAGGATTAAGGGAGAATATGATGGATTTTGATAAATCACTACTTGCACTTATTAGCTCTGGAATTACGATATTAATCTTCTTATTTACAATGATATTTAATCTCCACGGAAGAATGAAATTGCTAAGAAATGAGAAAATATCTTTGTACAAGGATATCAGTTCCGCGTTACAAAGCTTTGGTAAGAACACTGAAACATTGAAATTATTAGAAAAGAAAGTTGAAGAAGAATCTCTGATGTACGTTACTAAAACCAATAATATCCAAGATGCAAAAATGATGCTCATTATAATGAACAGAAATCCTGAACTAACAAGACGAGACGAATACGAACTTAGGAGATACCTTGACTGTATATATATCTTAAGAAAAAGCGAATCACCATTAGCCACAAAAAACAAGCTGATTCTTTCAAAGTCAAAATTTATCGAAAAAACCCTCTTGGGTTTTTCGATAAATATTCTCCAGCTTCTCATAATGGGTGTAGTATTGTATGCGCTAATGCGTGTTATTTTTTTAAAAATCATAGCGGCATCCATAATTCTTTCATTCAGTTTTGTTGTAACATACATATCATTTATAAAAAGCCTTACCAAGCACCCTCCTTTATTCACATATAAACCTAACAAGAAACGAGTTGAATCCTTACTATGAATACGAGAAATTAATTTTTGATATTGGCGAAAGTTAATAAAAATCACCTAAGGTGTTGTATGTCTTGATGGACACAAATAAAATCAATAAGTGATTATTAATTTATAGGGGGGGTAAATATAAAAAAATAGAAAGGTAGCATTACTCAATAGCGTATTTCATAACGAGCTGGAAATGGTTTTAAACCGCTTTCATATATTCATCACCATATCTTATTTATGCTTATGCGCGACCTACATAGTGTGTTGTACAAACGCAGGTGGCGAAAGTGAGAATATCTTTTAAATGGAGTAGTGTTACCGATCATAGTCACTTTTGAGGCGATCATAGGAGCCGGTTTGCTTGTCGCAATAGATAATTTCGTTAGACTGTTTTTTTGACATAGAGGATTCCTTATAATTTGATTGTCACTTCACGTCACTCTGTGCGATTTGTCCCGCCCTTCTTTTAACTAAGCACATTTCATTGGACACTCCCCACATCTGGATCTAGGACGTACGGCGGCAAAGCCGGGCCAAAGCAAACATGAAAAGATGATAAGAGAGATAACAGGCATGAGTTTGTTATGACGCCTGTCCCCCCAGTACAAGTTCTAATTACTATACTGAAGCAAATTGTTACGCCCTCGGGCCACTGTTAATATGAGGAATTCTCTCATGGAGTCGTCATTTTACTGCTATCTGACCCCTGCCGTAGCAGGTGAAGCAACACTTCACGTCAGGGGTTGCTCCTGCCTGATTGATAACAGTAACCGTATTTTTCTGGGCTCAGTGTATAAAACCTATCAGGCCGTTAATTTGGCAAAGCGGCACAGCGCAAATGTTGCAAAATGCCCGTATTGTATGGGCGAATGATCCTTGCCAATTCTGAATGCGACCTACCCGCATCTACTCTGCAGGATGATAGGTGAGCTGCCCTGCACTGACCAATGGTTTCAATCAGGCAATTCACCTGCCTGAAATGAAGGGCTGTTCGCCAGAAAACCCCGCGAGCTCCCTGTTTAGCGCAGGCAGGCTTTGAGGAGCCAATTTGGCTGGAGTCAACGCTTTCTAACCACCTACGGCATTACAGCACACCTCAGACTTTTACCGGGCAATGATGCGATGCCCACCCCGGTGGAGATGAAGCCACTAGCAGAAAATGAAACGCTCACCCTTTACTCAGCCATGCCTTGGAAACCTCAGGAAGGTGTTCGCTTCGGGTCAGTACGATCATGGAATTGCCAGGGAATAAATGCGGCTTGAGAACGATATCCCACGTGAGGTGCGTATACTGCTGACTCGCTGTTCACTGGCGGACGGTCTTCAAATATCGAGCCTGCTAAATAATAGGGAACATACATGGACAATCGCCATACCCAGGAATTTATTAACTACTATCTTGACCTGAAAACCGAACCGCAATACGCCATCATGCTAAAAGGCGCCTGGGGTTCAGGAAAAACCTGGTTTATTGAACGGGTGCTCAGGGAATATAAGACACCCGATAAGGAATTCAAATTTCTCAAGGTAAGCCTGTATGGCATCAACACCATTGAACAGATTGAAGATGAGTTCTATCGTCAGCTCCATCCTGTACTTTCAAACAAGGCTCTGATTTTTGGTGCAAACGTACTCAAAAATACTTTAAAGGCATCGTTCAAAATCGATCTTAATGGCGACAGCAAACATGATCTGGATGTCAACGCCAGTATTCCCAGTATTAACCTGAGTGAGTTCAGCCGCGAACCTAATGGCTTTGTGCTTGTGTTTGATGATATCGAGAGAACGGGCATCGAGTTGAAGCTCCTGTTCGGCTATATCAATCACTTTGTGGAAGTTAACGGATACAAAGCGATCCTGATTGCGAATGAAGATGAAATCATCATAAGCGAAAAACGCAAAAATAATGGCGACAATCTCGCCAGTGCTGGTTACATCAGAAAAAAAGAAAAGCTTGTTGGCAGAACCTTTGAGGTCGTATCGGATTTACACGGTGCCTGCAGGGAATTCTTAGGCAAGGTGAGCAGCCGTACCGTTGCAGAAGCATTTAAATCTGACATACAGTCTGTAGAAGCGCTCTATCGATCTGCGGGTTACAACAACCTGAGGCATCTGAGGCAGTACTTCCTGGATGTCGAACGAATCACCAACCTGCTGGGAGTTCAATACGTCAAAAATGACGAGTTTATGGGGATTTTTTGCCGCCAGTTATTGATCTTCTCCATGGAATACCGGGGCGGCAATCTAAGCCATGAAGAGTTTGATAGTATCGGCAAAGTTAACTACTCCCTGATGCTGGGCGACAAAAAGCAGGACAGTAAGTACGACACGATTGTGCAGAAATACTCCTCTCCTGTATTAAGTGAGAAACTGCTGGATGGAAAGCACTGGCGCGAACTGATCTGTGATGGAAAGGTGACAGATGAACTTCGCACGCAGCTGGACATCACACGCTTTTTCAGAAGCGCCAGCGCTCAGGCATGGGAATATCTCTGGAATTTCCGGCAGCTCAGGGAGAACGTGTTATCCGAGCAGTATGACATTGCGAGAGATAACCTGTTCTCTGGAAAAATCACGGAGTTTGGTGAACTCCTGATGACGGCAAGCATCCTGATAGAGCTGGCGAACGAAGGCCTGACGAAGGATGTGATTCAGGACATCATAGATGAGACTAATCACCAGACAGACAGCCACTACAGCCGTATGGGGCCGAAGGAAATCCAGCATGCGTTTGTGAAATCACGTCACAATGAATTAATGGCCTGGCGAGGGATGGGTTTTCTTAACCGTGATGGGGATGATTTCAAAGCCATCCGTGAGCATGCCAGGGTCGCACAGCAGAACAGATTTGATGCTTCACTACAGGAGTTTGCGGCACAGTTTAGTGAAGAGCTTAAAAAGGGAGACTTCACGTTTCTTTCAGAACTTAGCCTCTCCGACCAAACCAGATTGAGGTTGTTTGAACTGCCGTTTTTACACCTGACCGACCCCGCCCTCTTTATTGACAGTTTCAGGCACCTCGACCCGGTGGTCATGAAAATAGTCAGTTTCAGCCTGAAGAACCGTTACGACGATGAGCTCTGCCGGAGCAAACTGCATGAAGAATATGACTGGCTGACTCGCCTTAAGACTACTGCGGATGGCTTCATCAGCGATCCCAACAGTAGCCGCTTTCAGGTGTTTCACGTGAAAGAGTTTGCTGATTACGTACTGGCGAATGCGATTGCCTTATTTGAACCGGCGCAGACTTAACGTCGGGGCTTTACGCGAAAACTGATTAGAAAAGCACGTCATTTCCTTTACTCAGTCAGTGCAGGAAACGGAGGCAAACCGTTTCCTGTCTGGTTCATGTTAACTTCCCTGCCCCTGATTAAATACAGTCATCTCATTAAGAGATGTGCTGGCCTGCCACCATAAGTGCATCTTCCACTTCAGTAAGGTTTAATTTTTCTTGATGCCATGCTCAGTCCGCAGAGGACCAGCAGATCATTAAACCTTCAGAGCTAAGCTTTCTGGCCCGTAGTGCATCCTTTAGTGAATCAGCGAAGCATACTGGCTTCACCGGTTAACGCAGTCAGGTTGAAGATCCGGCTGCCTGCCGGGAGGCCAATGGCGGCAGGCAGCGCTTAGCTCTTTGCTGATCCTTATTATTTTCACAGCACAGGCTGCCATCCAGCACCAGAAAGCGATCGCTACTACCGAGACTGTCAGTGATCAAAGAAATCGAAAGTTATCCTCAGATTGGAAGCTGTTTACCACGTCCGTACCTTAAACGCCCACCAGGGAAAGCATCATGAATGGCAAAACCCAATTCACCTGTTTACGCAGCTGTATATTAAACTTATCAAAGGGATATAACCCGGGCCAGCGCAACACCGTCTTTAGCGAAGAAAGAGATGAGGTGGATGGAGCTGAAGTATCTGAATGCAAGGTTATCCGAATCGTCACTTACAGGAATGACAAATGAAATCTGGTCAGCCAGACAATGATGTCTGTCTGAATCACGCTAAAATTTTTCTCAGACCCGCCCTTTCTGCCCTAATGCAATTTCCCGATCAGCCGATAAATATTGTGTGCCTCATCAGGGTACATATAACCGATACTGCGACTGATTGTGCTTATGGCTTCCTCCCGGAAGCCATTTTTTTGCGCGGGTTACACAGTTAATTCCTGACCCGAAACGCCGGCGATGGTCTCCTGCGCTCCGGAAGAGCAGAAAATAACGCTCGGACAAAATCCACGGCACAAAGGCCCGGAATTCAGGGCGCAGGAAGAGAACTCATCAGTGATGATGGAAAGCATGCAGAGCGAACAGACGTTCAGAAAAAAACAGGGGCCGGTCGGCCCCTGAAAACATCAATGAGATAAACGGACTTACTCGTGTCGTGGAGTGTGGCCATCGGATTAACCACCTTATTTTTATCGGCTATCCGCGGAGAAACTTCAATCCCGGACGGCTCAGATGCTTACTGTTTTTCATATCGCTCCACGTCCTGTTCCGCCTCCTCCAGTTCGGACATCAGCGCCGCGAGGTCCACCATTCCGGCCGCCGGATTTCGGCTGGCGCGCCGGTAACGGAGCCTGAGCGCACTCAGGCGTATCAGCGCTTCACGATAAGGCGTGGCACCGTTTTTCATTATGACGTCTCCTCTGCGCAAGCACGCATGCCTATTCACACGCTTTGAGCGACCCTACCATACAGGCCTGTAACGGGGGCACGCGCTGGCAGGAGAAGCATGCGTTTCGTCACAAAAGTATGCTGAACGCCTGAGATATGGCCCGGAAAAATTCGGGCACGGAGGTCATAAAAAATATCCCGGGGTCTTCCGTACCGGGATTAAAACTGGATTTCACATAACCGGTCTGACGCCGGCTGCGTAAAGCGGACCAGGGAGTCCTGAAGGGAATGCAGGCGTCACGGACGGCCCTATGCGTGGCCGGGTGCACAGGCCTACCTTAATGCAACCCTGGACAAATCATGCGAGGAAGTCTCTGATTCTGCTTATTTTATTCTGACCCGTGCAGAAATATATCTCTCACGGTACAGATTCCGCCGAAATAAGCCATGGAATCCACTCTCTGCTGTACAGCACCACCGGACGCCATCAGGATACCCTGATTATTTTCAGGAACTGCTCCATGAACGCTGCCACAAAATCTGCATCCTTTACGGAACACGTCCTGACGGTCCGCCGTTTACACGGTGGCATTAAACCTGACGCGCCGGTAAGCCTGCTGGTCTCTGCCTGCGAAGACACGGTTGCCGCCGTATGGCCGCAGCGGGTCGTCCGCACGCTGAGGCTGACCTGGCACGTGCTGTCTCCCCTTCCGCGCGGGATCCTTCCGGGTACCGTCAGCGCGGTCTTCACGCCGGGCAGAGGCGGCCGTCCGGGGCGCGTAGCGCTGGCACCCGGCGGGCTGGTGCTGGCCCCGCCGCTCCGGGGATGCGGTATCGGCACATGGCTCATGCAGCAGCTTGCCGCATGGGCCGCCACGCTGCCGCCGGCTACCTGGGTAGAGCTTCAGTGCCGCGACCCGTCGGTACCGCTATCGCCGGTGGAGGAGGCGCGGGAGCGCCGGCTGCGCGAGGGGATCGGCGCCGGGCCCCGGATGGATGAACCGCGGCTTACGGTAGCCGGGCTCCGGCTGCACCGCCGGTGGGAAAGCAGCCTGATGGCCGAAAGCCCGAAAGCGGCTCTGAAAGTGCTTCTCAGCCTGGCGCCCGCCACCAACTATGAGCTGGCAAACTACGAACGGCTGACGCTCAGCAGTAGCGCAGAGCGTTGTTATGAAAGCAGCTCCCTGCGCAGGGCCGGGCGGGGCCTGCTGTTTCTGGGCTCGCTGCCCTTTCTTCTGCTTGATAAGCTGGCGCACCGGCTGATGGGCCGCTAGGGTCAACTGTCCGTCAGCGTCATGCTGTCGTCTTCCGCGTGGAGCAGCGCCTCAAACGCCGCCGCCGTCAGGGGCCTGCACAGCCCGTTCCCCTGCATGATGTCGCACTGGGCGGTCGTCACAAATGCCCGCTGCGCCGTATCCTCTACGCCCTCTGCTGCCACGCTGAGACCCAGGCTTTTCCCCAGCGCCGCGATGGCCCGGAACATCATCCGCACGCGCATGCTGGTACCGAGTTCGTGAGTCAGCGACTTGTCAATCTTGAAGCCGCTGACGAACCCGTGCCGCAGCAGGCTGATGGCGCCCAGCGTGCGGCCGTAATGATCGATGACGAACGCGGCTCCCGTGCGCCGGATGGCTGCGAACTGCGCCGGTGCCTCCTCAACGAGCCCCGTCAGCAGCGGCTCGTCAACCTCCAGGTCCACAAAGGTGGCATCGCCGCCTGCCGCTTCGCGCAGTACGCTTTCCAGCCCCGTACCGGAAAGCTGTCGCGGGAACAGGTTAATGCTGACCCGCAGCCGCGGGCTGCGGACCTGCCACTGGCGGACCTGCGCCAGCGCGGTGCTGATGACCCAGTTACCGAGCGTCACGGACAGCGGACTTTTCACCAGCATCTCAATAAACTCGGCGGGCAGCAGCAGGCCGCGCGCGGGGTGTGCCCAGCGCACCAGCGCCTCGCAGCCGATGAGGCGCCCGCTGCCGGCGTCATAGCGCGGCTGGAAGTGCAGGATGAACTGCTGCTGGCGCACCGCGGTTTCCAGCTCGCGCTCAAAGCGCCGGCGCCGCTGCTCCGCCGCCAGGAATTCAGGCCGGAACAGGACGCTACAGCCCTTGCCCGAGGCTTTGGCCCGGTAGAGCGCCAGGTCCGCTGCCGACATCACCGCCGACGCGTCCTCACCGTGTTCGGGAAAGGCGGCAATGCCGGTGCTGGCGCCGACTACTACTGGTGAGCCGTGGTAGCTGAAAGGCGTCTGCACGGCCGCAATCAGGCGCTCCGCCGTCAGGCCTGCACCGGCACTTTCGCCCGGCAGCAGGATGATAAATTCATCCCCGCCGAGCCGGGCGGCCGTGACCGCGTCCGCGCACACCAGCCGGATCTGCTCCGCCACGTGACAGAGCAGCGCATCGCCGGCGGCGTGTCCGAGCGTGTCATTGACCTCCTTGAAGCCGTCCAGGTCGGTCATCAGCAGGGTGTACGGCACGCCGGCCTCCGTCAGCTGCCCCAGCTGCTGCATAAACGCGCCGCGGCTGGCCAGGCGGGTCAGCATGTCCAGCGAGGCGAGCTCGCAGAGCCGGGCCTCGCTCTCATGCCGGGCGGTGACGTCGCGCACGATCATCCCCACCAGGCGTTCGCCGCCTTCCATCCAGCCCGAGAATGACACCTCGGCCGGAAACTCCTGGCCGTCGCGCCTGAGCCCCCATATCTGCAGCGTGCGCGGCAGCGAAATCGCCGCCTCGTCAGCGGTGAGACGCTCAAGCTCGTTGCGGTAGTCGGTCTGGCAGCGCTCGGGAATGAGCCCGGCCACGTACTGTCCCGCCATTTCCTGCGGGCCGTAGCCGAACATTCCCGTCGCCGCCGAGTTCCAGAAGGTGATGCCCCGCTGCAGGTCAGTGCAGATAATGGCGTCCGGGGAGGTGGCCGAGATGGACTCCAGTCGCTGCTGGCTGGCGTGGCGCAGCACCTCAAGCCGGTGGACCTCCATCCGGTCCATCACCAACGCGGCGATGTCGGTCAGGTGCTGCCGGTCCGCGTCCGTCAGCGGCGGGCGCGGTTGCGTGTCGGTCAGGCACACCGTGCCGATGTGGTGCCCGTCCGGCGTTGAAAGCGGGATCCCCGCGTAGAAGCGGATGTGCGGGTAGCCGAGAACGAGCGGGCTGTCGCGAAAGCGCGGGTCGTCGAGGGCATCCGGCACGCAGAGGATCTCCCCCTGCGCCAGCGTGTGGTCGCAGAAGGCAACGCTGCGAACGGTGCCGGTGATGCTCAGGCCGTAGCGGGAAAAGAAAAACTGCCTCTGGTCATCAATCAGCGAGACGAAGGCAGTGGGTACACGGAAGAGCCGCGCGGCGAGCGTGGTGAGCCGGTCGAGAGCGTTTTCCGGCAGTGCATCCGGCTGCTGATAGGGTGCCAGCGCCGCGAGACGGGCGGCCTCATGGTCTGATGTCGGGCGTTTCAGGGTCGGTTCCCCAGGTGGAATAAGCTGTGGCCGGCATGACACAGCAAAAAGGGGACACGTTCAATCAGACGGAGCCGCAGAAGTGCCTGCCGCCCCGCCGCCGGATGAAAGGCCCGTCAGCTGACCCCGCCGCGGGCGGGGTCAGGGATAACAGTGACGCCCTGCTATCGGGACATCACGAAAGCGTTATTTCAGGACCATTCCTGGCCACGGTCAGCGCTGCAGGGAGGCGCACCGCAGGCAGATGACGCAGTCAGGGTGCCGCAGGCGGGCGGACTGAAGCGCATGCCTGAGCGAGTAAAACGTGCCGAGAAACTGCCCCCCGCCAGCCTCCGCCAGCTCGCCGCAGCCCGCGCAGTGCACCTCTTCGATGGCGGGACGTCCGCGTCGCGCCGCATAATAGTACTTTCCGCTCATGTCCTTCTCCTCTTATCGGCCGGGCCCGGCTGAACTTCAGCGGGCCGTCAGCGGACAGAGCCTGCTACTTTTTCTTTTGCGGCACAAGGGCATAGTGAGGATGACGCCCGGCGAGCAGCAGCAGGAGTTCATACTCTCCCTGGCTCAGGGGGGCGGGATTTTTCACCGCCTCCTTCGTCTGCCAGACGCGCAGGCTGAGTTCAAACCGCTCAGCGGCGGCCTCCTGCGACAGGCCGGCGGCAAGCCGGAGTTCACGGACGTCAGAACCCACCGCGACGGGCCGGTTTAAAAGCTGATTTCCCAGAATATGCTCCTTTCAGCGGTGCGCGCCGGAAAGGACCGGCGGAATAAAAAATCGCGGCATGCGCCGCGGACGACAGATTAATCATTATATTATCTTAACTTTTATTCTCCGATGCAATGCGTGTAATGCTGTCCTCTTCTTATCAGCTACAGGCCGGAATAAATCATTACCCCGCCGCTTCGCATTATTCATCCGGCGCTAAAGTTTTATTTCCTGCTACCCCAGGAATCCTCTCCTTTTTTTACGAAATCCTGACACAGGGACTATTCCGGTATTTTCCGCCTGATTATTCGCCAGGATAGGCAGG
>NZ_JZRD01000056.1:0-10080 GCF_000963995.1 Pantoea sp. SM3 | reverse complement strand
GTCAATTGCGTCGGAAAGCGTCGGGGCAGGCTGCAGGCGCAGGCTGTTGAGGAAGTTCAGCCAGGCGGCGCTGTAGTCAGAGAAGTAACGGCTGGTGAGCCGCGCTTCCAGCGCTTCGGGTGAGGATGCATCACCGGCGGGCGGCGGTACATCACTGAGTACCCAGTCCATCTCCTCACGCCGCTCCCGCGCTACTTTTTCAATCGCGGGTTTAACGCCATCTTCCCAGGCCTGACGGGTGAACATGCCGGGCACAACTTCATCGGTGGTAAACAGGCGACCCGCATCCGTATCGCCGGTCATATCGGCCAGGCGCATATCCGCATACTGTCGGGCGACCTGTGAGAGCACACGCTGATACTGGCGGGTTTCGCTGTTGGTCACCCCCATCTGACGTACCAGCAGCGTGCGCACCTGCCTGACAAGTTCCGGGTCTGCTTTCAGCGCCCATTCGGGGTGAGAGATGAGATTCTCTGCATAGAAAGCCAGCAGCGGACTCCCGGCGCCCTGCCAGTACGCGTCATCCAGACCCTGCCGCTGCACCCAGTTCTGCATCAGCGCCTGGCTGAACCAGCCGGCATCCATACGTTCAGGGCGTGTCAGCATCAGATACAGCCTGAGCTGCGTGTAGGCCTGCTTTGACTGCGTTTCGCGCAGCGGGCTGTCGGGCGGGAGTGCCGCATAGGCTTTCAGTGCGTCAGTGAGCTGTAGGGCTGCGGCATCGCGCAGCAGAGGCTGTGCTGCCTCACGGTAACGCGGCCAAAGGGCAGACAGCAGTTCTTCGTTCTGGCTCAGTCCGAGGCGGCTGTACCAGGGCATACCATGCTCCTGCCGATACTGTAATTGTCCGATAGTGTTTTGAAACACGCCCAGTGCAGCAAGCCGCTGTTTAAAAGACTGACTGCTGTCTGACGCGTTTTCAGCCACCGTAACGGCATCACTGATAACGCTGCGACTGGCGGCGAAAGAGACCAGCATTCCGGCTCCCCACAGAACAACTAGCGCACAGGCAGCAGCAGCGGAAATCCGGCTCCAGTGCAGGCCAGAGCGGAGCGGGCGAAGATGGGCAGGCAGTTCATTTGAAGACGCAGGCAGCGCATCCCAGCGGTTATCGCCTATCCATCGGTGCGGTACGCCGCCCTCAATTTTTCCAGAAGGGGCACTGAAAACAAGGCCAGCGAGCGGGAGTGGGCGGCGTGGGCTCAGAAAGGCAGAAACCATCGCAGTAGCAGAGCCGGGATAACGGCTGAGCTGGTCTGCCAGGCTGAGAAGAAAGTGATGCGCCGGATTTCCTGCCGTCTGCTGAATACCCTGTGAGGTGAGTCGCTCGGTGAGTTCAGCCAGCAGCGCGTCTGCATTGCTGGTTTCAGGCCACTGACAACCCAGAGCCTGGTTAATACGCCCCTGCTGCTCACCGCCGAGAGGATGCAACGACCAGATGAACAGCGGAAGATGCCAGCCCAGAGCATCATAACGGGCTGCGATCCCCCGAACAGTAGCGTCGATATTCATTGCTGACGGTAGGGACCCCGGGACGTCGTGACTGCTTGCCACAAACGGGTCTCTGGCAGTTGTAACGTGAACTATTAAATCCGCCGGGCGTCGGCTAAAGCCCCTGAGCATCATAAACCAGGTGTTATTAATGTGCTCCGCAGGGTCTCCACCCCAGAATAAAAGTGTACCACTGTCTTCCTGCCAGAGCTGAGTCGGAAGTCCGGGGATCAGAGACTCAACATCCGCAACACTACCGGTGATGAGAATGACGCGAACATTGTGCCGCCAGCGGAGGCCTTGATTTATACGCAAATGAAGTCTGCACTGCTTTAACGTGTCCAGATAGCGGTCGTTATCAGGCGCAAGATCTGTCTGTTCTGTTTTGGTTCCTGTGAGCGTTATTAATCGCCGCAGGAAAGTTCGTGATACCAGCCAGAGCCACGCCTCGATGAGCAGCTCATCCATCAGCAATATAAGCAGACACACCACAGCAGTGATTAATGACGCATAAAGTTTCTGTTCACGATCGCTGAGTTGTAAAAATGGATTATCTGACCAGATGAGTCCGGCACTTATTATGAATATAACGGTGATGATACCCCAGGTACTTATACGTTTATTTTTAATCACACAGCGTTCCTTCAGCTTTCTGATTTACGCACAATTAATTGATGGGCATTATTACCTTCAACCATTACCCACTGCGGGTTTCCTGACAATGCAGCCTGTTCACAGGCACAGATTAAAGAGATATTCCCTGTCGCCGCTCCCGGCCTGCCAAACAGATCGTCAATGTCGTAACTCGCTTTATTTCCAGGAACATATCCCAGACCTGTAGCCTGCTGGATAACACGCTGTAGCGACGTTTGACTCACACCTGACCGCCAGAGTGTGTGTGGTTCGTTATGGGATAGTTTCCCCCAGCGCAGCACATCCTCCAGTGAACTGACCTGGTCTGTTGCAATAACCGGACGATGGATCAGCACCCCGGATTTTGCGTTGTATCTGGATAACCATTCAGGTGTTGCCAGTAATAGCGCGGATACAGACTCAGACTGGCGGTCACGCAGCGTCTGAAACAGATTGATTTCAACCGATAACATGACGGCTGACTCACGCCGGTCAAGCCAGGGATCCACCCACATAAACCCAGCATCCCCGGTGCTAATCTCAGGCAGGTCAAAAATATGAGTGGATGAAATTATGCTCTGCCAGATCCGCCCGACATGCGAATCATTCAGTACACCATCGTGTTGAATACGCACAGAAATCTTGTCATCTGAGACAGCTGACAACTCTTCTTTCAGCATGAGAAGCACATCATTTAAATAGCCAGCCAGCCTTTTTTCTAAGGTCTGTATTGGGACATCCGGCATCCAGTCTGACAGTCGTGCGGTTGTGACCGCTCGCTGAAGTGTTGGACTGTATTGCGATTGCAGCATGCTGCCATGAGTCAGTAGAACGGAGCTCAGTTTGTTGCAACCGTAGGAGGTTATAAAAGAGTGGCCCAATACACCCATAGCGCGCTGTCCCTGCTCGACATACCGGTCATGCTGCTGCTGATGAAGCTGGTTCCAGTAACAGGCACGATCCCTTTCATTTTCATAAGCCTTTAACCGGAAACCGAAACATGCAAATCCAGCAGAGAGAGGTATTGCCAGGGTGCAAAACCAGAACCAGACAGATGTTGTAGGCATATCCCTGGGCCAGAGCCAGAGAGAAAGCATCACTCCACTCAACGTGATGAGTGCAATGACCGGGATCCATCGCAATAATGAAGGAGCCTCTGGTAGCTGCCGTTTGGGCGGAATTTTATCCAGTTCAACAGGCATTACTGACGCCTTCCGGCAATAGGTAACGAGGAGATTAAGGTGCAGCCACAACCACAGCGGTGCCCCTGAAGTGCAACAGGTTTACCGTTAATTTTTGCCACCTCATCTCCTTCTGCAATGGTCGTCCTGCCATGAGCAGAGCACACCACCATGTCTCCTGCACAGGAAACAGCCTTGCCCTGGAACCTCACCTCGGAACTGCCCTGCAGGACAGCGCCTCCACCGGACAGGGTATCCCCGATACGAATCACTCCTTTCACTCATTTCTCTCCTTAGAACAGAAAAATCACCAAACCGCAGATCACCACTACCGCAATCAGAATGGTGAAAATGTGATACTCCACCTTATCTGTTGCACTTAGTTTCAGATTCCATCCTGAATTCTGCACAACCTTAAAAATCGGTTTTTTAATGCCTCGTACTCTGAATTTGTAAGCATACTGCTGACAAATGAACCGTCCTCTTTGATCTCCCATGAAGCTCCCTGACTGAATTCCTTACGACTTCCCAAACGCACTTCTTTTTTCTTAATAAATCTTTTTAATTGCGCATCCCAGTTAATGTCTGTCGATTTTTCTGTGTAACGCACTTTTTTTAGCCACGTCAAAAATCAATCTCAGTTCAAACTGTTTTTTAATCCCTCCATATCAAAAAGCTCAATCGCTTGGGCATCGACTACTTTCCACGAGGCGACCAATTCATCCCCTTCAGAAATAACATTAAATGGAACATTAATGGCGCAATTCAAAGCCAGCAACTCTTTCTTTAACTTCAAAAGAGAATCATGCATTTCAGCATCACTCATTATTTTTACATTCCGACATAAGAAAGCCACATTAATAGATAGGCAGCATCAATTAAAAATGAAAGGAAATTCATTACTCTAGGAGTTAGGATGAAGAGAAACTTAATAGAATATCTTCATTTAATCTTAACCAGATTAACTAATACCCACTGAGCATTTTGATTAATTCAGCGGTTCAGATGCATTCACCACGCACCGGGCCGTATTGCCGGCAGGATACCCCGGTTCCGGGATGTCATAACTGCGGCTGAACGTAAGGCCGGACGGACGGCCTGGTGCTGGCAGGATGGCGCCGCGAAGCACTTTCCAGTATTGCCCTGTCTCTTCATCTTTAATCACCCCGGACTCCGGGCCGTTGGGGTCTTTGACCGGAGATTTTGCATACCAGCCCGGGTCATACCAGTCAATGACCCACTCTCTGCCATTATCCGCCATACCATAAAGGCCTGCGGGAGACGGGGGATATTTATCGACAGGTAAACTAAGAATCCCCGGGTCGATTCCAAATGGCCGGGCTGCAAGTTCCCGATCTTCATAAGTACCAAAATTCTCCCCAAACTCTGTGTCTCTGTTGACGCGCAGGAAACCGTCATCCGTTGCGATACTGACGTACTTCCCCCGATTTCTCGCGGCATATTCCCACTGCGCTTCCGTCGGGAGCGAAAAATTTAACCCTGTCTGGCTTTTCAGCCACCGGCAATACGTATCCGCCTCGCGCCAGTTAATTATTGCAGGGCTGTTATCTAATACCGTCATCTCCGAAAGCATCGTATCACGCACTTCATTATTATAATTTTGCGGAGGGCTGCCAGATAACCTCAGATACAATGCGTACTCTTCATGACTGATTTTATATTTTGAAATCGAATAGGCAGACAGCTCCACCATGTGTGCCGGTTTATTGCTCTTATCACCCGTGCAGTACGCCCCGCCATTTCGCATTTCTGAACAAAAGTCCCCCATCAGAAACGTCCCTGCCGACATGTAGACCATGTCCGCTCTGACGCGACTGAGAAATACATCCAGCTCTGTCTTCTGTTCTGCCGTCAGGACCGGAGTGGCCACCTTTTTTTCATCACATCCTGAAAGGAGTATCAGGAGGAAAACAGCTGAGTTCCGTTTCATTTTCGGGCCGGCTCAAGGTTATGTTTTGTAATGGCACTCTGTGGTGTCACATGACAGAGCGAGGCGTACCAGGGATTATCTTCGCAGTACAGGGGCATGTCGGGCTGCACCAGGTTCAGTCCTGCATAATTTGGGTTTATTGATTTTTGAAACCACAGAGGCTAATTCAAAGGCTCCGGCTCATTCACCACACAGCGAGCCGTATTGCCCGCAGGATAACCCGGTTCCGGGATGTCATAACTGCGGCTGAACGTAAGGCCGGACGGACGGCCTGGTGCTGGACGAATGGCTCCGCGCAGCACCTTCCAGTATTGCCCTGTCTCCTCATCTTTAATCACGCCGGACTCCGGGCCATGAGGATCTTTGACCGGAGATTTTCCGTACCAGCCCGGGTCATACCAGTCTATGACCCACTCTCTGCCATTCTCTGCCATGCCATACAGGCCTGCCGGTGAAGGTGGGTACTTATCTACTGGCAGGCGGATAAGTGGTGAGTCGATTCTGTACGGCTGGGCAGCTATCTCACGATCTTCATCCGTCGCAAAGTTCTCACCACGTTCCGTTTTTCGGTTATAACGCAGCGTACCGTCATCCGTTGCGATACTGACGTACTTCCCCCGGTTTCTCGCGGCATACTCCCACTGTGCTTCCGTCGGGAGCGAGAAATTTAAACCTGTGCTCTTCTTTAACCACCGGCAATACGTATCCGCCTCGCGCCAGTTAATTATTGCAGGGCTGTTATCTAATACTGTCATCTCCGAAAGTATCGTATCACGCACTTCATTATTATAATTTTGAGGGGGGCTGCCAGATAACCTCAGATATGATGCGTAGTCTTCATGACTGATCTTATATTTTGAAACCGAATAGGCAGACAGCTCCACCATGTGAGCCGGCTTATTATTCTTATCACTCGTGCAATAAGCCCCTCCATTACGCATTTCCGAGCAAAAGTCTCCCATCAGAAACGTCCCTCCCGGCATGTAGACCATGTCAGCTCTGACGCGACTGAGAAATACATCCAGCTCTGTCTTCTGTTCTGACGTCAGGGCCGGAGTGGTCACCTTTTTTTCGTCACACCCTGAAAGGAGTATTAGGAGGAAAACAGCTAAGTTCCGTTTCATTTTCGGGCCGGCTCAAGGTTATGTTTTGTGATGGCACTCTGCGGTGTCACATGACAGAGCGAGGCGTACCAGGGATTATCTTCGCAGTACAGGGCGTACTGCTTCGTGCAGTTGGGCGCAAACGGGTAGCCAAAAGCCGGTTTTTCCTTTAAGCGGCGATACACTTCTCGGAAATCCTGCAGCTCCAGCTTTTGAATCAGGTCATTCAGCCGCTGGTCCTGGTTGATCCCAATCTGCAGAAATGTTCGTATCAATGCCTCCTGACGTTTTATCAGTCGGGCCTGTGCCAGCGCTGAAGATGAAGCCCCCGGGACTTTCTCCCCGTCATCCGTCATCCTTATCAGTACCTCGACCCATTCTCGCCGGGTCTGGATGCTGCTTAAAATCGACAATACTGCTTTTTTACGCTCATGCCCCGTATCTGGTACAGGGAACAGCCCGTTTTCTGTGTTATCAACTAGAGAGGCTAATTTATGATTATCAGGGTCGATACGGTCATACGCACCACTCTGTATCAAAAGGTAAAGGGCAATACCTTTTCCTTCCGGTGTGAAATAGTAAACGCTGGAACTGTTATCATTAATGGACCGGGCAAACTGATTCCGCTGACTGGACGCCTCAACCACACCACTGGCATTATCTTTTATCAAACTCATGAAATCTTTAAAGTCTGTTAATACTGAATCATACGAAGTCTTCATTTTATTGAAATAATTCAGATAGATTTTCTCCCCGCCCATTAAAATAATATAAGTCAGCGTCTTAAAGGCATCCTTAGCAAACACCTTAAAATGCCGGTAATCCATCCCGTACAGCTGGTAAACCGCCCACACTGCAAACTCGGTAAACTGATGTGGTTTAACTTCTCCTTGCGCGGAGCCTTTAGCTCCGATGCCCAGGCAAACCCCGCCGGATATCCGGAATTTAAACTTCCCGTCTTCGAACCAGAACTCGTACTCCCCAGATCCGCCCAGCCCAGCCTGTATCTCACCCCCTGCAATGAATGCGGCAAAATCGGTGAACTTACCCACGCTCAGGGCAGACGCCGCAGATTTAGGGCTGATACTCAGTACTTTATCCAGCACCTTAGTGTCTGGTATCGACGCCTCCATGCCAAACGTGCGCAACATATCCGGCAGGTGGTCCACCAGAGACTCAAACGGCTTTAGCCACTGCAGCGCGCCGCCAAAGGTCCCGCCTGCGGAAACACCGGCAAACAACTCTGCCTTGACCGACGTCGCGGCAGATGTCTCCTTTTCCGTATCGACCATTACCCCTTTCTGACGCTGTGCAAAGCGGGAGTATGGCGCGCGGACACCCATCAGCTTCTGCTGTCCGTCACTCACCACAAATTGCAGGTTGCCCTCTATCCTCGCCGAGGCGCCCGCAAATCCCGTCAGCCCCGTATCAATCCTTGACCGAAGTACGCCCAGGTTCGCCTCTTTATTTTCTTCGTTGATGATAAATTTCAGCTGCCACCCGCCGCGGTCCGGCTGATAAAAGGTGGCCTGCACATGCGCCTCTGCAAGCGTCACCGTTGCCTCAGCCTCGCCGCTGATGCTTCCCGCATTTTCTTTCGGGTTCCAGTCAAGCTGCGCACCCGCGTTCGAGGAAAAACGAAGAAACTGTGCGCCTGCGGAGACATCTATAACGCGCCCCTGTGCAGCATAGCCATCCTTCCCGTTCCAGGCCTCTGCCCACTCAGTCAGGCTGGTCTCATACGTTCCGTCCGCACCGAAGGAGGTTTTTCCTGAGGACATTTGCGTGAGCGACTCTCTGACCTTCTGAAAACGTTCCCGTATCGCTTTCGTGCTGATCGCAATGACGTTGCCGTCCTTATCACGCTGGTAAAACTCCTCCGCCCCCATGTTGTTCAGGCTGATGACAGTCATCCTGCCCGAGAAAGCCTCATAGTCGGTTTTCTTCATGTAACAGTAGAATCGCCCGTAGATGCCCTTCTTCAGAGGCTCAAGAGGAATGAGTTCAACGAGACCGGCATAACCCGCCTGCTCATCAAACTCCCCCACCTCTTTCTGCAGCGCCTCTGTCGCTTTTTCAGTCTCCATTTCCGTCGACACGACCGCATCGAAATAGGTCGGTAGCGCATCCTGACTGACTACGTCATTGCGCTTTTTATAATAATCCTCAATCGCCGCTGAATGACGGACCCGCGCCTTCTCAAGCCTGTCCATCAGCTCACTGAGTTTGCTGGTTAAATCATCAAACTCGCCTGATTCAGATTCACTCAGGAAAATGACTTCTGTGGTTTCCGGTCGGAAATAACACTGGCAGGAGGTGTGATGTGCATTAACAGTGTTACCGTCTTCTTTGCTCAGTGCATTTTCAGCCGCGGGAGAGTGTTTCGCGCTCATTAGTTAAAATCCCTTTATTCGTAATGCAATGTTATCGCGGCCGGGTTCAGGCCGTAATGCGCTTCCGTATATCCCTGCTCGTCCGTCACGCCACGCAGGATTTGTCCGTCTGCGCTTTCAATTCGGTAGGGTATATAGGCTTTAGGCTTTTGTGTGGACTGATCCAGTACACGGAAGCGACCGTTCATTGTGTTCGTAAACTGTGGGTCGCTGACGGGAACGGGGGAAAGTGCTGATTCAAGTGAGGCACTCCCCCCCCAGGCAATATCTCCACTGTTGAGGGATATCCTCGAAGGAGCACCTATTTCTACGGACCCGTCTTTAATCTTTATATAGGCACCACCCTTGCTGGTCAGGGTAATGCCCTGACCAGCATTGAGGATGATTTCCCCACTGATGCTGTTTACCGCCAAATTTTTGTTTGCCTGAAGGCGCATGGCATCGGTTTGTGCCTGAATGTCGACATCGCCTTTTGCTGCATATACTTTTAACCCCATCCTGTGGGCAAAAAGACTGATTGCTTCACCTGCGGCCACAGTGAAACGCTTAACAATGCTCATATCGACATTTTTACCTGCTGTTGCCGTTAAGCTTTGGCCTGCAGAGAGCTGAATATTGCGCGCCGTTGCTGCGGCTATGCCTGCGGGCGCAGAAAGCAGAATTCCGGCATCTTTTAACTGATTCAGCGCTTCCGCTAATTTTTGTTGGGATGGTGCATCAGACTCAAGCGCACCAGATGTTTGAGCACTCTGTGCAAGCGCAGTGACCATCTGAAGCGCGCTCTGCAGTTCTGCAACTGCTGTATTCATATCCAGCATACTGCCCTGGGATTTTGGCTGTTTATCTGCAGAGATAAACACCCCTGCTCCGCCCCGAATCGCAATATGCTTGTCGGTCCGGAGTTCCGCCCCTTCGCCACGAAGCTCACGCCGCGCATCGACATTGTGCCCCAGATTCAGCTGCGTCTTACCCCCATACTCCGTACTGAGCTTGATATGCTCCTCACCACGCTTATCCTCCATGCGCAACTTATTCAGGCCAGCCGTGCGGATAACGTTGCGGGTACTGTTTTTTTCGGTGACGTGATCAACATGACGCGAATCATGCAGCGCATGAGCAATATAAGGCTGGTCAGGATCCCCCTCACGAAACGCTATTGCCACCTCTGTTCCCTGTATCAGTGGGAAATGGAAGCCATACATATCCCCACCGTAAGGTTTAGCAAGACGAACGGGCATACTTTCAAGACCGCGATCCTTGCCCTCCTCGTCCGCATCGAACACTACACGGTATAACCCCGAGGAATCCTGCCAGGCATAGATGTCGTT
>NZ_JZRD01000055.1:0-38122 GCF_000963995.1 Pantoea sp. SM3 | reverse complement strand
GCATAGAGGGATTCACCGTGTTCATAGCATAGCAGCCAGTCGGGCTTTGTTTTCTGACATCATAATAAAATAGTCAGACGGGACTCTGTCCCCCTGCTGCAGCCATTCAGTCAGAAATTTTTTAGTTCGTTTTTCTCAATAGAGTCATGAAGTTTGCTGACCATATTAACCTATCAGGAATGGACGTTTGACCCGGTCGGCTGCTTTTATCTGACGCCAGCATCATCCGTTTATATGTTTCTGCTGGCCGTTTCCGGGAGGTGAATACCTGATCCAACAAGAATTTTCTCACCGGCCTGCCGCAATTCTTATACGCGTCTACACTCTGATTCGCCTCACCCGCCATTACCTATCTTCAGGCTGTTACTGTAGGCTCCCCTGCCCGGCCTTCCATATGGGAGGTATATCCTGAGCCCGATGAGGTATGAATGTAAATTCCCAGTCAGAACCCTGGCTGTCGCAGAAAAGACTGGCAGGAAGGAGTACCGGGTTATCATCCCCAGACAGCACTGGATTAATTAAATTCGTATTACACGTTACCGCTCTGACGGCCGTGATTACGCTTTGGAAAAGATCATGCAAAGAGTCACCGCCCTGACATTACTGAAGTACAAGCGCTGGATGGATGCCGGGATGCTCAGCGCCATTGCCGAAACGGACGCGCGCCGTTTCCGCGCTGAACGTCGGGAAATGCTCAGGCTCATGTACCACATGCACGCCACTGACATGCTTATTCGTGCCAACCTGACGGGGGAAGCGCCTTACCAGCCGAATATCAGACCGCGCAGGATGCCTGAGGAAGCAGTACTGGTGCCGTGCATGCTGGCCTGCTCCGGATGGTTTATTGAATATGCGGCCGGCATGACGGCGGAAGCCTGGGATCGCCCCATAATCTATCGGCGCAGAGACGAAAAGATGGCTCAGACAAGCCCCCTCAGCCTTGTCGAGCAGGTGATACTACATGGTACGCGCCATCGCGGCGCGGTGAGCTGGCTTATCCATGCATGTGGCGTTAAGCCCCCTCAGGACGTAGTGTCACATTTTCTGCGTGAACAGATGACTTCTGTCGAAAAAAGGGGCTGACAGAATAGCGTTAATCTCAAAGTTTAACCTGAAACCGGGCCAGCCGGCCAAAACAGGGCGAAATCAGGCATCAGGCCTGCTAATCAATTACTGATGGAATTGCAGCAGAAAAGTTAACAGACTTACACCCAGGGGTTTCTGGATGAGAACATTCCGAAGGAAAGCGACCTAATCTTAAATAGCAATCTTTGCAAATTATAGGGTTACGGATTAGGCAATGCGATGTTAGATTGGTGTGCGACATTAGCAGTGCTTAACCCCACCTCTGCGAGAGAGCGTTGTTCCGGCGTGAACAAAACAGGCCCACTGATACTCATTAAGTGGGTTTTTTTTTGATAAAAATTTTTGCTCATTACGGTCAGTCATTTCAATTTTAATCCTCTCAGTTTCAGTGCCATTCTTCGTCTGCGTCACACAGCAAATAAGCCGTTTTGTCCTTAATCCGGGGTTTTGATGAGTTACATTTTTCACCGCCGCGAGCCGGAAGATAAAAAGATCATTGTGATAAATGAACAATGGCAGATTACATACTGGATGCTCACTTTACAGACTACGCAGGATAAGCTGGTGAAAGCTCTCAAAACGGTGGGCACAGACCCGGAAACCGTTAAGCGCTATCTCCTACACTGAGCTTTCTGATTTACCCACCTCCCGGTGGGTTTTTTATTTATATCGGGCCGCCTGTGAGTGCAGCGTGACTGTACCCGGACAGTTCCGTGACACACTCTTCGTATTAAGTCAGGCTGGCTGTAAGGGAATTAGCCGGAAGTTGGATCCGAAACAGAGAACTCTGAAATAACAGTTTAACCAAAACGCTTTCCTCTTTGTGATCAACCCTGCAGGCCAGAATGGTGGGCACCCTCAACTCAGGTTTCAGTCGACTCTGTAATTTCTTGCGGCCATCCTGCATCTTTGGTTCAATGTCGGGCATTATATTCACAATGGACGTCTTTAAATTCCCCCCTCGACATATCATACGTCGAAATCAGCATCATTCCGGAAGCGAATGCGTTTCTAAAGATTCAAAGTACACTGCCAAGACAACCATACCTGCAGACATGGCAGCTAACTGTAATTAATTACGTTTCGATAAAAGCAATCTCAATCGTCAGCCTGATTCAGGTCTTTTCGGGCAGGCTGACAGCCGTCGTATCAATGGCTGGAACCGGGACACAATATCAGCTGTTTTTTGCGGAAAAAATAACCCTACCGACTATGATGATGAGAGAAGCCACAGGTGCAGCGCTGAGGGGATGCGACCGCGTCGCATATCATGCGTGAACATACCCCCTGTCTCTGAGTTCGGGTAACGCTGAATATTTTATTCGGGCTTAGAAGAGTCGCCCCTGCTGCTGAAAGCGCTCTGCCTGAGTGCCGTCATAGAGGAGATGCCCGGCACGCTGCTCTCACGCATACTTCGCACATGACAGTTCATACAGGGTTTTCCGGACGGTCATCGGGACAGTGAAACACCATAATTAAGAAATAATGAAAAAGTGCAGTAATTGCACTTTTTCAGGCTTGTAAAAGGAGAATGCATGACAGGATGGCATCTGCGGCAGTGGCGCAGGAGAATGCTCTGGAGCCGGGAGCGCGCGGCGGCAGAGCTCGGCGTGAGCCTGCGTACGTACAAGAGCTATGAAAACGCAGAAGAGATTAAACGCGCGGTGGCCTTGGCAACGGTGACGCTTTCGCTTACCGGGATGATGCCTGCACTCAGGTCTCAGCAGCTGAGCGCAGAACGTCTGCTGCATCTCCTCGGCGAGATGACGGAAAGCGTCAGTGCGGAAGTCTGACCGGGCCGACGTGATCTGACCGCGGATGAAAAACAGAAAACAGCGGATAAAAAAATCCCGAGCGGCTGGCCCGGGAGTAACAGGAGTAAACACTTCCGGTCTGAGGCCGGTGATGTTGGATCCTGAGAGCATGTCAGCTATTGCAATACGTTACATTGGTGTTGGCACGAGGAATAACACACGAGGTAAGCATAGCGCCCGACGCGTTATTTTTTGCCAGGAAGTGTCTGATTTGACAAGGCAAGGTGCCGGTACGGTTACAGTTTATTAAACGCCCTGGTGAAATTGGGGTGAGAAATTCCGTACCGGCACTGTAAAATTTAGCACATTCACTGCGTTCAGGTATCGCGCTCTCCAGGTAACTGAGCACCCTCCCGCCACAACTGCCACATAGCCTGCCTGATGCTGCAAAATCTGGGCGAGTAAAATACACACACGAGCTTCTCTGCCATGGCCGGCGTTACCGGCTTACGATCGCACAATAGTGACTAGACTTCCCGCTGTGCCGGACCGGATATGAGGCGAAGTGATTTTACCGTCATGTCATGTTCAGCGAGCAGTTAAGCCAGAAATCTGCCGGGCGAGGTGCCGCCATCCATAAAGCCTCGGGGTCCGTAAAGGTCATAGACCCAGCATAAGAGGATATCGGCAGCCGCACAAGTTATGTACCATCGTTTATGAGAAATCCGCTGCAATACTTACGCTTGGGACAGTTGTCAGATCAACTTGCGGGGAAGGTGAAATAAGAGACTGCAGAAACAGAAAGGCCCGGAATAAATCCGGGCCATCTGGTACCAGTGCGGCATCATCCTGACACCTAGCTTGCCGTGTCATTATAGTGGGGTTTAATCGAATAAAATGTCAGGATATAGAAAAGTTTTTCTTCCGGTAAGATTTCAGTATGTTTTAACGCTTTTTAGGCAGATTTGTACCGCGTTATTCAGGCAAGGCCTGCCGTTTCAATGATTCTTCCTGACCGGGAAGATGCCGGTTGAAGCTCTGTTAATGGCATGAAGGTAAAGGGGATGAGTACGGGATATGTTTTTGAAAAACCCGGGGCGAGCCCGGGAATAATTCAACGATTCACCTAACCATTACTGGATCTTAAGACACAGTGCAATAATCATGGCCTGTACGTATCGGCTGTCAAATGAATCTGCAAAATAAATCCGACCTTTCACCCCTTAATGACCGTTATTCTGCGCTTTTACACCCCGCGTTTTCCATGTAAAAAACGTCCTACAGATGCCCGGCCGAATGTTTCAATTTGTTAGTTTTAAAAAAATGCAGATAAATAACCTATATTTTGAGTGTGTATCCGTCAGGCTGGCGGGTAAAACTCACTATGAGCAGACGAAACTAAGGATTAACTATGGTTGATAAATCAGAAGTTCTGGACCATGCCCAGGTAGTGGACGTTAACGGTGAGCACGTGGGTATCGTTGACCATTTTGAAGGCGATGACAAAATCAAACTGGCAAAAAGTGACCCGGAAGCCGGTGGCCAGCATCACATCATTCCTTTCAGCTGGGTGAAGGAAGTGGATGACAATAAAGTGATTCTTTCCAAATCCAAGGATGAAGTCGAGAGCGAGTGGCAGGCCGTTTGATCAAACCGCCGCGGCAGAACGCCGCGGCAAACTTTTAACGCTTTATAGTTATTACTGCAAAATTCCCTGGTACTGAACACATCATTTTTTCTCACGCATTTATATTCTGATGTACTCCCTTAAAATCCGCCATCTGAACCCAATATTTTATTTTTTGTCCATATGACAGATTTTTCTTCTGGTGAATGCACCAGTTGCGTCTACAGCGAATCCTGAGGTTGTTATTTTCCCGAAATGGAGGATTTGCTGTGTTTTATCACGACGATGAGAAAGGCCATATCATTATCGGAGAGGCAGCGGTCAGCCTGGTGGTCGCCGGACAGGACATCTCATAAAGGGGCTCTCCGCGATGGCTGACGATGACGTCAGCGATGCGAAGTTTGAGGAAATCTTTGACGCCAGACGCTGGCTCAAGGGATTTCGTCAGTACAGCAGTCGCGAGGAGGCTGTGCTGGATGACGATGACGGGTCAGGAAAACTGACGGATAATACAAACAGGAACCCAGACCGACTCCGGCCGTGACACGACAATGTAAGACTAGCCTCGTATCGGGCGCGATCTGCGCGTTCCGGCCGGAGAAACTGTCAGGGACGACACCTCTGTAGCAATTAAGCTAAATCCCCTGCCCCATACCCCTTTGTTTTATAAGTATAAGCATCTTTTGCCAAAAGAATTCATCACATCCTGCAACATATATCTGTACAGGTTTATAATTTTTGTATAACTTTCCGCGCATAAGCACCCGACCATATTTTAACCGTCCCTTTTTCGAGAGAATAATCATGCGCCAGAACAGCCATAAGCCTGATACTGTGGGAGACATTGCCCGTTATTTTACCGAAGCACAGCTTCCCTCGCAGCAGGAAACGCTGGGGCAAATTGTGGTTGAAATTCTTCGCAGCGGCGCCGCCCTGAACCGGCCGGCCATCTGCGCGAAACTGGTTCGCCGGCTGGAGCTGGCGGGCGGAGCGGAAGAAGAACAGCATTACCGTACGCTAATCGGCCTGCTCTTTGGCCGCTAACAGCCGGTCTGAAGTCAAGCTTCAGCATTGCACCGCAGACCTCATTTTATTGTGGATATTAAATCCGGCGCGGACTGCCCGGATGGAACATCTGCCAGCCTCGTAAGCGGCGGCCGGTAATGTATTGTGCCCCTTTACTGACACCCGGAAAGCGGTATGTACAGAAATAAAAGCGAAAAGATGATGGATATTGCTATTGGTGAGGCTGTGGCCGGATTGCTCAGCGAGAATGCGCCGGTGTCCGGCGTAACGCTGGCAGTCAGGCTGATGGAGATGGCAGCCGGCGAAACCCGCCCGGAACGGGCTGAAGTACTCCGGATGGCGCTGGATGAAGTCAATGCCGCATTGCCGGCGACGCGCCAGCTGCTGAATCCCGAACTGCTGTTCCTGACCGAAGACAGGCCGCCGCCGGGCACACGTCGGCACTGAATACCAGTATTCTCCGTCATGTCACGGAGGCAGGAAGGAGCCTGCAGAGACGGATCGTTACTGGCGATCTTAACCTTGTTTATCCTGGACTATGGGTTATGCAACAGAACACGACAGAACAAGAAATCTTGCGGGCGCTCAGTAAACGTGGCGACCAGGTGGCCCCTGAAACAGAAGTTATCTGTGTCGTACTCGAAAGCCTGAGGGCCCGGGGTGGACGCGTGCTGCGAAAAGACATCATCCTAGCCCTGATAGCGGAGCTGGAGAGTACTTCAGACGTAGTCAGGCTTGACGTTCTGCGCGGTGCGCTTGAGATCGTGGTGGGCTATCCGCACGACATTAATGATGAATAGTTAACCCTGCCGCATTTAACGCCCGAGACGCTTCAACCGTCTGACAACAGCCTGCTCTGCAGGCTTTTTTTCATTTGGTGCCAAGATGCTCAGGCGAACGTAAGCCAGATCGTACCGGGCGAATGTTAAACGCACTGCTTCGTACCAAACCGAGCCGTGACGATGCTCCCTTCATCACAGACAGTGAGATCAGTGGATTCAGTCACTGTGGTAGGCTGATGATGAACATAAATCGGCAGTGCGGCATAATGAAGCCCGGCGGCGGAACGCCGGGCTGTCTGTGTACAGTCAGGAGGCGCCTCCCCGCGGCACCTGACCCGATATCATCATAAGCCCTGTGATAGGATTTTGCCTGAAATAATATTTTGTAGCCGCCTCAGCCAGATAAACACTACTCCCGGATAGCGCGTCAGGCTTTCTCTTGCCAGATAAATGCCGCTCAATAATACTGTACATATAACGAGCACCATTAAGAGGGGGATTTATGCGCAAGTTGCATACAGCATTAACACGTTGCCCTGGAATTGTTACGGGAGCAAGGTTGTGAAACCCGCGAAATACGCCCCCGGCCAGACGCTACTCTGGCTCCCCGTTTTCATACCGCGCGTACACTTACCATTATATGCCGAGCCATGTGCTGCGGGATTCCCCCTCACCTGCCGCCGATTATGTCGAAAAAATCTGGACCTGAAAGAGCACTGCATTCCGCTGGCACGCCGCCATGTTCTTCGTACGCGCCAGTGGCAGCAGCATGCGGGCCTTTGGCTTTATGACGGCGACGTCATGGTGGTTGACCGGGCCGAGTAGGCGTCGCAAGTTGACTTTGTACTCGTTGAGGTGGAAGATGAATTTGTGGTTAAACGCCGGCAGCAGCACCGGCTCGCGCTGCTGCCGGTGAATTCGGCCTACCCGGTAATTTATCCGGAAGAGCTGCAGCTGCTCGGCGTGTTCACCTGGTGGTTTAACAGCACGCGCGCTCTGGAGGTTACGATGCCTATGTTTGGCCCGATGAACTCGTTTTACGCCAGCTGTGAGGTACTGTTTCGTCTGAGCCTGCGCGATAAACCCGTTGTGGTGCTGCCGAATAACGACGGCTGCGTGGTCGCACGCAGCGCCAGTTATGTGGAATTGAAAATCAAATGACTTAGGCGCTCATTTATTCATAACACAAGTGAAAAACGCAGATAAGCATTGTTTCCTGCATCTCTGTGACATTTGTCTTAGCTAAAGCTTGCTCGTAGCAGGGAACTGGCAATCCAAAACGTAAAACGTTCTTCCCGAACTTTGCAGATAGTTTTTCAAAAGGAAAAATCCTGCAGCTTTAAGTTATGTTAACCGCGTGAAGGCACGCAGGACAAACGTAACCTAATTGATGCTGCAGCCAAGTTGCTAAAATCAATTTGGCACACGGGATGCCAATACGCCATAGCTGGCATCGTGCGGAGCAAACTGTACCTATGTAATGCTAGTAGTAGGAAATGTGCTCTATTTTTACAGAGGCCGACATTATAATTACCGGTTTGCAAAGTCAAAGCGGTTCGTTAAACTACATAGCGTATTAGATAAGCGGATGGACTTGCATCTTTAAATTAAACCTTAACGCACTCTGCTTATTGGATTTCTCTTGGCGCCTTACTTTTCCGGTTGCTAACTAGTCTTAGCTCATTTTCCCGATGAAATATTGGATAAGCTATACTTGTCACCACAAAACTAATGATCCAGGAAATGTCCACGCCAGGAATTATATTCGCATAGGGACCAGAAAAGAATGCATTTTCAACAAAGGGCACCTGCACTAAAACACCGGCGAAGTAGACCAGCAAGGCCTGGGTATTCAGCAATCCATAACGTCCGCCGTCTGCACGAAATATCGCTTCAACGTCATACTTTTGCTTATTCACATAATAAAAATCCAGTAGATTAATTACAATCCACGGAATCAATACCGCAATCAATGCCAGAATCAAGTTAATAAAGAACGAAACAAAGTTCTGTGATGCTGCCAGAGCGACTAATACGCTTCCCACTAATACCAGCGCTGAAACCACTAATCGCACCGTCGCACCCGGCGTCCAGTGTGGGCGGAATGTTTGTACTGCCGTAATCAGTGATAATACCGCACCATACAAATTCATTGAGTTGTGGCAGATAATATTGACCAGGAACAACACCATCAGAATGGGTCCGAGCCAGCCAGTGGCGTGGCGCACTGACATCATGGCATCACTGGTTGGTGCGATGTTGACCGCCATCATGCCGAAAATAAAGGCCAGAATAGTCCCGCCACAGGCACCCAGGTAGGTGGCAATAAACGGGCGTGCAATACCGACATTGGCGGGCAGATAGCGTGAGTAGTCAGAGGTATAGGGCGAGAAACTGATTTGCCATACCGCTCCGATACAGAAGGTGCCGAACCAGCCTGCGGCACTCATGCTGCCACGAGACCAAAAGTCTGCCGGCAAGGGTTGAGACACCATCAGCGCCAGGCCCAAAATCAGCGCCGCCCCCATAATCCATGCACCGACTTTATTGATGCGATGGATAAAATGGTAACCAACGATACCAATGGCGGTGGCAAGAATTGCGCCAATGACCGTGGCACTACTTACCGGCATCGATGGGAAGACGTTGTTGATAACTTTACCGGAAAGCGAAATATTCGAGATAAAGAACCCGAGATAAATCACCGTCGTAAAGCTAATCACCAGTAACGAACCGTAACGACCAAACTGCGCGCGGCTCTGCACCATTTGTGGAATGCCGACTTTCGGCCCTTGTGCAGAGGTTAACGCAAGGAAGATCCCGCCAAACAGATGACCGGCAATAATCGCGGTTAATGCGGAAATAACATTCAGATGAAACGTTTCGGTGGCAATCGCACCGCTGACGACCGCCAGCGGTGCAATGTTGGTACAGAACCACAAGGTAAATAAACTGTGCGATTTACCGTGGCGTTCCGATTCCGGAACATAATCCACCGACTTATTTTCTATAATTTGACTCTGACGTGGTTGTGTATTCACCGTACCCTCCAATTCTCAAAGTAGGATTGTTTTTTAATGTGGGTAAAACTTTCCTCGCGAAAAAAAGCCACAGCCATCCCGACGAATGCATTTTCGTCTTCTTATTAAAGAATTGGCGGTAAGACTCCCGGTGCTAATTAATGCTCAACAACTGTACAAGTAACGGTCGTTATAAATAACGACACTGATAATTCCAACGTTATTTCTGGTAGAGTGCGCATTGATAAATGCAAACCAGATTCCCGCAAGGTGCGCATGTCAGCGCACCTTAACCCATCAGCGCATAATAAAGGGATCGCTAATCGGCTCATCGCTGGTGCGCAGCCACACCGTTTTGGTGGTGGTGTATTCCAACGCGGCGTCTATGCCACCTTCACGACCGAAACCGGACTTACCGTAGCCGCCAAAAGGCGCCAGCGGTGAAACTACGCGATAGGTGTTCAGCCACACCACGCCGCTGCGCAACTTACGCGTGACACGATGGGCGCGCGTCAGGTTCTGGGTAAATACGCCTGCCGCCAGACCATACTCTGTGCCGTTGGCTAAACGAATCGCTTCGGCTTCATCTTTAAAGGTCAGCACCGACAAGACCGGACCAAATAGCTCCTGCACCACGCTTTCTGCATTTGGCACCGCACTGCAATCCAAAATGGTGGGTGGGAAATAGAATCCCGGTCGATCAATCGGCTGATTGCCAATCACCAGACGCGCACCCTGCTCAATGCTGCGGCTCACGACCTGCTCGATATTGCTTTTCTGGCGCTCGGTACAAAGTGGACCAAACTGCGTCTCCTGCTGTTGCGGGCAACCAATCACAATACCGCGCACTTTACTGGTGAGTTTTTCAATAAAGGCATCTTTAATCTGCTCATCCACCAGCAGACGCGAGCCCGCGACACAGCTTTGTCCTGAGGCAGAGAAGATGGCGGCCACCTGCGCATTGGCGGCACTTTCCAAATCGGCATCGGCAAACACGATAAACGGAGACTTGCCGCCTAATTCCAGCGAGGTGCTGGCGAGGTTTTCCGCGCTGTTGCGAATGATGTGACGTGCAGTATCTGCACCGCCAGTAAAGGCGATGTGATCTACCTGCGCATGCTGGGTCAGCACGGTGCCACAGCCTTCCGCGAAGCCGGTGATCACGTTTATGACGCCCGCAGGGAAACCGGCCTCATGCACCAGTTCAGCAAATCCCAGCAGCGGCGTCGGTGCGACTTCAGCCGCCTTCACCACCACCGTACAGCCGGCCGCAATCGCCGGGCCGATTTTCACCGCGGAGAGAAACAGCTGGCTGTTCCAGGGGATAATCGCGGCAACCACACCAACCGGTTCACGCTTAATCCAGGTTTCCATGTCGGCTTTGTCGATGCTGAGCGTGGCACCGTCCATCTTGTCGGCCAGTCCGGCATAGAAGCGATAGTATTCCGCCACGTAAGCGATCTGCGCCTGGGTTTCACGGATGATTTTTCCGGTATCGAGCGTCTCAAGACGGGCCAGTTTGGCGGCATCGCGTTCAATCAAATCCGCCAGCTTCAGCAGCAATTTGCCGCGCGCACCGGCGGTTAAGCCGCGCCACGCATCGGATTCAAAAGCCCGGGCTGCCGCCTGCACTGCGCGGTCGGTTTGCTCGCTGCGTGCTTCAGCAATCGTGGCCCACGGCTCAGCGGTAGCCGGATTCAACGAGGTGAAGGTCGCAGCCCCAGCGTCAAATTGGCCGTCGATGTAGAGTTTGAAAGATTCCATGACGTCTCCGCTTAGTGAAATGCAGGTGCAACGTGTTGAATAAAGCGTTCCAGCGAGGCTTTCTTACGCTCGAAGGTCATGCCGCTATCCAGCCACAAGGCGTACTCATCGTAGCCCATCGCCTCATAGTTTTTCAGGCGGGCGATCACTTGATCAGGATTACCAATCGCCAGATTTTTCCGCATCCCTTCCACGCTGTAATAGGTGTTCACCGCGATCTCTTCCTCGCTCAACGGCTTGATCAGCCCCTGCTGCACCGGGCGCTCATTCTTGAACCAGGCACCGAAGTAGTTGTAGAAGCGATTAAGTTCTACTGCCGCTTGCTGCGCATCGGCCTCGTCTTCGGCCACAAAACCGTGCTGCAGCAGCATGATTTTCAGCGGCTGTTCAGGGGAATATTCCTGACAGGCTGCTTTGAAGGTGGTGATCAGACGCGTGATCTCTTCTTCGCCCTGATGCAGTGGCGTGCACTGCACGTTACAACCGTTTTTCACTGCGAATTCATGACTGTTCGGGTCACGCGCGGCCACCCAGATTGGCGGATGCGGCTGCTGTTTTGGCTGCGGCGAGGAAGTGGTGGACGGGAAATTCCAGAACTCACCTTTATGCTCGTAGTCGCCTCTCCACAGCGCTTTGACTGCAGGCACCAACTCACGCATCCGCTGACCTGCTTCCCAGGCATCCATCCCTGGCATCAGGCGCTCGTATTCATAGGAGTACGCGCCGCGTGCAATCCCCAAATCCAGACGCCCTTTGGTGATCAGGTCCGTCATTGCCGCTTCACCCGCCAGACGGATCGGATGGGTAAAGGGCGCGATAATGGTGCCGGTGCCCAGACGGACGTTTTGGGTGCGGCTGGCGATATCCACCAGGTTGATAAACGGATTCGGCGCGATAGTGAAATTCATACCGTGGTGCTCGCCGGTCCAGATAGCGTGCAAGCCGCCTTTATCCGCGATTTCACATAACTCCATCATCTCATCGTACAGCTTGTCCTGCGCTTCATCGGCTGACACGCGTTCCATGTGCAGGAACAGGGAAAGTTTCATACCACCTCCTGATGAGACGCGGTGAAGAAGTGACGCACAGAACCTTCGATTTCGTCACCGTAATAGAGACCGTAATTGCCCACCGCATTTTCGCGAATAAAACGATCGACCAGTGATTTCAGCGCACTGTCCGGCACCGGCAGCTGCGCCAGCGTGTGGACATCCACCCATTCGCCCTGCGGTACCGCTGGCAAGGTGCTGCCCGTCGGCTGTGCGCACAGGAACACGATATGCTGCTGTTTCTTTTGGCGGTCTTCCCAGATGGAGTAGACAAACCCTGGGTTGGCCTCAATATTCAGCCCAGTGAACAACAGATTGAGCGTTTCACTGACGCTGCGGTTATTGACCGTTTGCGACGGCAAGCCATAACCGTTCTCTTTCTTCACCACTAACGCCTGGCCCGCCGATTCAATCAACGCGCTGACCACCACGTTAGGACCGGCAATCAGGGATTCCGCATTCTGATAAGGCGTGAAGTAGGCGCCGCGATAGTAGCCAAGGCCCGGCGTACCGCAGGAATCGAACTGCTCTACTTTACCGATCAGAATCGCATGGTCACCGGCATCGATAACCTGATGCATCGCGCATTCAAACCAGGCTGAACTCTCATCCAGCAACGGCGTGTTGAACTCCCCTTTGCGCCACTTCAACAGCGAGAATCGATCGGCCACTTTCTGCGCGAAGATATTCGATATCTCTTTCTGCTGCTCCGCCAGAATGTTGATGGCGAAGTGCGGACATTGCGTGAAGTTTTCGAAATTCGCGGAGCGCTTATCGATGCTCACCAACAGCAGCGCGGGGTCAAGTGACACCGACGAGAACGAGTTTGCGGTGAAGCCAATCGGCTGCCCTTGTGCATCGTTAGTGGTGACCACGGTGACACCGGTCATGAAGGCGCCAAAGGCGTCACGTAACTGTCTGCGTTTATCTGCGTCCATAAGTTACTCCTTTACAGGCTCTTTTTGCGTGACGGCGGCAGCAACCGGCTTGAGGAACGACAAAATTTCCTCGTTCACCCTGTCTGCATCCGTCAGGTTCAACATGTGTTTAGCGTTAGCGACCACCACTGCCTGTCCCTGCCGTGCTGCCTGGGCCATTTGGCGTGTCATGTCTGGATTCGAATTGGCATCCAGTTCACCGGTCATCACTAACACCGGACATTGCATTTCATTCCAGCGCTCAGAATAGAAGCGGTCTCCCGCCGCAAACGCCTGATAGGCGCGTGCATAGCCGTCGAGATTCACCTGCTGCAACCACGTTCCCACTTTTTGACGCAGGGGCTGTTCGTGGTGGTCGTCACTGAACCAACGATCCAGTGGCGCATCGAGCCGCACATTGCCGCTCGCTAACTCCTGGGCGCGTTTCAACACCGCATTGCGCGCGCTGTCGTTACGCTTAAACACGCCGCTCATGACAATCGCGTGATTCACCAACTGCGGATAATCGATAGCGATACCTGCGGTGATCAGTGCGCCCATTGAGTGTCCCGTGATGGCAAAACTGCGTTCAGGCTGTGTCTGTAAGAACTGGGCCAGCCACTGCACGTAATCCTTTAAGGTGGCAGGATGACGAAAACCGCTGCTTTCGCCATGGCCAGGCATATCCACCGCGATCACACGGAAATAGCGACTCAGCACGTCCATTTGTGGGAACCAGGCATCGGCATTCATGCCGACACCGTGGATCAACACCAGCGGCGTGCCCTGTCCAGCCTCCAGGTAACTGACCTGGAGACCTAACTCAGATAGCTGCTGGGTTTTTCTGGTCATGGCCTAACTCTTTCAGGTCAAGATAACGATTGCCGATACGATGATGCGGACGGCCGCCCAGTGCCGCGCCCAGCGCGATCACAATCTCGTCTGCGAATGGCGCATCGTTGATGTTGAACTGCATGGTGAGGTAGTGTTCGCGAGTGCCCTCATCATCCGTGCCCATCATTGGCACCAGAATCGGTGTATTGGCTGGACCACGGGTGTTGTTAAAGGCCAGATAGGTTTTACCCTTCACAGCAGAGCGATAATGGTTACCAAAATGCAGGGTGTGAATCAGCGCTGACGCGTGTTCCAGTTCGCCGTTTAAGCCCACCACTGCGCTTTTTCCGTAAGCCACCACCTTGTCACCGCCGCCCGCTTCTTTCACGATCAAGCCAGTCAGCAATTCGCCCAGTACCGGCGCCATTTCGCGAATCTTCGGTGCGAGGTCTTCTACGAAGCCTTCACCGGCCCACGGATTTTTTACCACGGCAGCCGCCGCAATCATCACCAGCGGCGTGGTGGCCGCTTTGCCGCCGTCGGAGTAGATGGTTTCGGTGGTAACGAACGTCTTGCGTATATCTGGATGCATGGTTAAAGCCTCATTCAAGTTAACGGTTTGTTAATCTGGTGTGTCGGGAAAGGATATAACACTGAGACTTTTGGCATGTCAAAACATGGTATACCATCATACGGTATTAAAATTTGCCGGAGATTTTGCTATGCTTTGTCGACGCTAATCCCCGCCGTAACTGGGGGGATGGGGAGTAAAAGGGCAATGCGTAATGGGCTTTTTGAGAAGCGAAGTGAGTGTGACTAAGGTCATAAAAATCACACGACCTATCGGCGCAGTCGTTTTATAACGGTATGAATTCACGTGGTTTTGATTATTCCTCAAGGATATTTTTATTTCGTGCCCCGGCCGCATGATGAAACTGTGAGCTAACGCTGATTTCAACTGGCGCGTCGGAGAGGAATCGATAGACAGTGGTGGCAATGAGAGTAAAGGCGGCGTTGCTTTCAGAACAGAAACAGTGCTAATAGTTAAAACGCTGGCAAGACATGATATTGACTTCAGGCAGAATTTTTTGCATTTCAACGAAGAGACGATTATGGATGCGAGTCATTCCCTAAAAATTGAAAATACGCCCGTAACATTGCGTGAACTGGCATTGGCTAAAGTTCGCCAGGCCATTATTTCGGGATACTTTAAAGCCGGCGACCGTTTGGTTGAACGTTCACTTTGTGATGAGCTGGGTGTAAGCCGTACCGTGGTGCGCGAAGTAATCCGTTATCTGGAAGCGGAGGGTTTAATTGAAAACCTGCCGAAAAAAGGGCCGATTGTTGCAATATTAACCTGGGACGTTGCTGAGCAGATTTACGATATTCGTATGCTGCTGGAGTCTGAAGCGGCGAAGGATTGCGCAAAAATAGCCACCAGCAGTGATAAAAAAAACCTGCATAAAAGATTACTGCGCATCGCTAAAGCCTCGCACGATCATGATGACATCGAACGCGTTGAAGCGTCTCAGGCTTTCTATGAAGCGCTGTTTTCCATTGCAAAACATCATATTGCGTGGGAAATCGTGCAACGGCTAAACAGCCGTATCAGCCGACTGCGCGCACTGACCCTGCGCAGCCCTGAGCGTCAGGTGGCGGGTTTTGAACGTATGTCGCGTATTTATGAAGCGATTGAAGAAAACAATGCTGAACAAGCGAAAGAAGCCGTTAAACAGCATCTCTCTGAAGCTGCCACACTGGCTAAAACTATTCTGACTGCCGAGGAAAAATAATGTCTGCGTATTGGATCGCCCACGTCAATATTGAGGATGCACAGCAGTACCAAAATTATATTGAGCTGGCACCGCTTGCGTTTAAAAAATATCAGGCGAAATTTATTGCTCGCGGTGAAAATGCCACCTCACTTGAGGGTGATGAATTTAAGAAGCATGTCATCATTGAATTCCCTGATTATCAAACGGCACTGGATTGCTATCATTCCGACGAGTATCAGTTAGCCAAAAAACAGCGTGAGGGCGTGGCAAAAGCCATGATTACCATTGTGGATGGGCTGGCGTAGGTTTGTAGATAGCCGCATTGTATGAATCTGCCATGATGAACCGCATAGAGGATGGGTATCAGGTTATCTCTCCTCCTTGCTCACCCTCAATGTGAACAAACTGCAAGGCTGCGAGTAAAGGAGTGGCCTGAGCTCGTCCATTTTCTCGGCGCGTACCTTCACTTTTTACAGTCCTCATCATTTAAATTTTCCAGATTGTTAACCCTCCCATAATCTGAACACAGATCACAAAATCAGCACGGATAATTTTGTAATCGATTACTTTAAGTTAATTTGTAATCGATTACTTATCATAAGAGGCTGAATAAAGATGAAAAGATTGATGGTGTTGGTGGGGATGTTGTCCATGCTTAGTGCTGTGCCTTCACAGGCGTTAGCAGCGGGCGTTGAAGATGAAATTGGACTTCAGATGTACACCTTACGTCATGTCGGCACGCCAGCTGAACAGTTCGCCATGGCCCATAAAGCGGGCTTCGAGCACGTTGAGCTGGTAGGCACCCATGGTCTGGAAGCCAAAGAGCTGAAATCCTTGCTGGATAAAAATCACCTGACCGTGACCTCATCTCACGTGCAATTAACGGCACTGGAAAGCGACTACGCGCAGACCGTGGCGTTCAATAAAGCGGTGGGTAATCACACCATCGTGGTTCCATGGATTAAACCGGAAGATCGCCCGGACAGCACCAAAGCCTGGATAGACTATGCACAACGCCTGGATAAACTCGGCGCGAAACTGCGTAAAGACGGCATCCAACTCGCTTACCACAATCACAATTTCGAAATGAAGAAGTACGATGGCGTGACCGCGCTGGAGATTATCTTCAATCATTCACAGGCAGAAAATCTCAAACTGGAGATGGACGCGGCGTGGGTTTCACGCGGAGGCCAGGATCCGGCGCGCATTTTGAAAGCCTATCCGGGACGGATCTATGCGATTCACGCCAAGGATAATGCGTCGATAGGCATCCGCGACGATGAGATGAATTTTGCGCCGCTGGGCGAAGGCTTGCTGGACTGGAACACTATTCTGCCTGCCGCCAAAGCCAGCGGCGTGAAGTGGTTTATCATCGAGCACGACAAGCCGAAGGATGCCTGGAGCATTATCACCACTTCACATCAGAATCTGCGGGCGGCGCTGGAAAAACTGCCGCATTAACCGATCAGGCACTGGCACGCACGATCAGGTGCCAGTCCATCATGACGCGTTCAGTTTGCGATTGGGGATCGTCAATCTTCTGCAGAAGCAGGCTGAACGCAGTCCGACCAATATCGCGCGATGGCTGCGCGATGGTGGTCAGCGGTGGAGAGATCATTTCAGCCAGTTCCGAGCCATCAAAGCCGGCAACGGCAATATCCTGTGGAACCTGATATCCCGCAGACTGGATAGCCGCCATCGCGCCAGCCGCCAGCGTGTCCGATACGGCAAATACCGCATCAGGCGGCGTATCGGCGTTGAGTAACGCTTCCATCGCACGCTTACCCGCGTTGTAGCTTAAATCACTGGCGTAACTCACCGCCTGCCAGGATAGCCCGCGCTGTTCCAGCTCCCGCTGATAGCCCTGCTGACGCAATTGGGCGTACTTATAGCTCAGATCATGATTGATCAGGGCAATACGTTTACGTCCGCTGGCCACCAGATGCGCCACCAGCTGGCGCGAAGCATCGACATCATCGATGCCCACACAGGAGATGTCGCCGGCATCCGCGTATTCGGCACACTGCACCCAGGGCATGTTGCCAATCAGCTGTGTCAGTTCCGTCAGCGTGGTGAAAGCATCCATGGTGATCACGCCATCCACCATTTTGCCTGCCAGCAGTTGCAGGCTTGAGCGGGAGCGATTGATGTCGGAACCGGAGTTACACAGCAAAATGCGATAGCCGTTCTGTTCTGCCTGCTCTTCGATACCTTTCACAATTTCAGCGCAAAACGGGTTGGAGATATCAGAAACCAGCACCAGCACCATTGAGCTCCGCGCCGTGCGCAGCTGGCGTGCTAACAGATTTGGCTGGTAGTTGCTGGCTTTAATGGCTTCCAGCACCTTATCCCGGTTTTTATCCTTTACGGTGTCACTGTTGTTAAGCACGCGTGACACCGTGGCCACGGAAACACCGGCCAGCTTCGCGATTTTCTGAATGGACATGATGACTCAACTTCCTGCGTCAGTTTCTGAATTGCAGGCTACCATAAATCGACGCGGGACAATAAGTTAGGCGGGATGACTGATACGGGAGATCAGGCGCGCCGGAACGCGCCTGCGTCTCAAAAGCTGACGTCGACCCAGCGTTGGTCGCGATGGCTTTGTACGATCGCCTCAACGATGGCCATCACCTGCGCGCCGTCGCTGAAGTCGGCAAAGTGTCGTTCATCTTGCGCGGGCATCTCACCCTTCTCTACCGCCTGATAAAACTGCTGCATCATGGCGCGAAATGCATCTGGCCAGCCTTCGATGTGCCCGCCGGGAAAGCGGGCTCGGGTGGCAACATCGCGGTTCATTAATGATGCATCGTCCGTTAGCGTTTGATTAGCCTGATGGCGATGACCGATCCACAACTGCTGCGGCACTTCCTGATCCCACGCCAGCGAGGTTTGGCTGCCGTTCACTTCCAGATAGAGGCGATTTTTGCGCCCCGCCGCCACCTGAGAAACGCTCAAACAGCCTTTACTGCCATCATCGAAACGCAGCAGCACGAAGCCCAGATCTTCCGTATTCACCGGACAATCCTGATACTGCGCCTGTTGCGCCTGAGCGCTGAAGGTGGCCTGACCGGCCAGATTGGCTTTGCGAGTTGGCCAGACGATCGCGAGGTCAGCCATGACCGACACGATCTTGCGGCCAGTGACAAACTGGACGGTGTCGCACCAGTGGGAACCGATATCCGCCACCGCGCGCGATGCGCCGCCCTTATCTGCATCCACACGCCAGTTGTAATCGGTCTCTTCCAGCATCCAGTCCTGTAAGTAACTGCCCTGGACGGCAAAGGTGCGGCCTGTTTCGCCGCTGCGCACCATGCTGGCGGCTTGCTGCACCATGGCAAACTGTCGGTAAACAAAGCTGACACCGTTTACCACGCCGGCCTGTTCAGCCAGTGCCACTAATTCACGGGCTTCGTCCATCGTCATACAAAGAGGTTTTTCCGAGAACAGGTGTTTACCGGCCAGTAAAACCTGCTTATTGATAGCAGCATGGAGGTGATTGGGCGTGCAGTTGTGCACAGCATGCAGGTTCGGATGCTGCAAAAAGGTGACGACGTCACCATAAGCGTGCGGCACGTGTAACTTCGCCGCCTGGGCTTGTGCTTTCTCCAGCGTTGAGTCGCACAGTGCCACAACATTGATGTTGCCCAGACGCCGCAGTGCCTCAATGTGCGCGGGACCGATAAATCCGCTGCCGATAATGCCCACATTGATCATTTATGACTCCTCCTTAAGTCCAAGCTGCAAACGGATACTGCCGCTGTCGTCTTGTGCGGCGAAATCATCAAAGGCACGGCTGGTGACCGGAATGATATGTCGCTGGATGAATTCGGAGCCTTCCCGCGCACCGGTTTCCGCATCTTTCAGGCAGCATTCCCACTCCAGCACCGCCCAGCCGTTGAAGTCGTACTGCGCCAGTTTGCTGAAAATGCTTTTGAAATCAATCTGCCCATCGCCTGGCGAACGAAAACGCCCGGCGCGATCGATCCAGTTTTGATAGCCGCCATAAACCCCGCTGCAGCCGTTGCGCTGATACTCCGCATCTTTGACGTGGAAGGCCTTGATACGCGAATGATAAATATCGATAAACTGCAGGTAATCAATGTGTTGAAGATGCAGATGACTGGGATCAAACAGGATATTGCAACGCGGATGATGGTTAACCTGCGCAAGGAAACGCTCAAAGGTGACACCATCATGCAGATCTTCACCCGGGTGTAATTCGTAACACACATCCACGCCATGCTGATCATAAACATCCAGCACCGGCTGCCAGCGACGGGCGAGTTCCTTAAAGGCCTCGTCCAGCAATTGTGGGTTATGCGGAGGCCACGGATAGACATAGGGCCAGGCGAGCGAGCCGGAGAAGGTGGCATGGGCAGTCAGCCCCAGCTTGCTGGAGGCGGCTGCGGCATGTTTAACCTGCTCGGTTGCCCAGGCCGTGCGCGCGTCTCGCCTGCCGCGGACGTGTGCCGGTGCAAAATTATCAAAAGCGGCATCATGCGCGGGATGCACGGCGATCAACTGCCCTTCCAGATGTGTCGATAACTCGCTGATGCTTAATCCATACTGCTTCAGCAATCCCAGCACCTCATCGCAGTAGGTCTGGCTGGTGGCCGCGCGTTGCAGATCAAATATTGCCGGGTGATTGCACGGGATCTGCAATGCCTGAAATCCCAAGGCGGATGCCCATTTCGCCAGTCCTCCCAGCGAATTGAACGGGGCATCAGCGCCGATAAACTGTGAAAGGAAAATGCCCGGACCTTTTAACGTTTTCAAAAACCACCTCCAGTAACAACCAAAACTTAATCGCGGTACTTAAATGTGAACATAAACAGCACGGCAATCACGGCAGCCGCGATCGCCGGGATCCACCAGAACATGCCCCAACTCGCGGCCGATACCTGACCCGCGACCAGATGGTTATAGAGCGCGCCGGAGATCTGCGAACCCAGCAGCATGCCGATGCCGTAGGTGAACATCACAATCATGCTCTGCGCCTGTCCTTTGACTTTGTCTCCCGCGATGCGGTCGGTATAGATGAAGCCGACGACAAAGAAGAAGTCGTAACAGACGCCGTGCAGCAGAATCCCCAGCCAAATCAGCGCACGTCCCTCTTCGCCCATGCCCATGGCAAACAGGGCGTAACGTACAAACCAGGCGCACATACCGACCAGCAGCATGTATTTCACGCCCAGTCGGCGGAACAGCAGCGGAATCACCAGCATGAAGAAGATTTCAGACATCTGGCCGAAGGACATCAGTGAGCTAACGTTTTCAACCCCGGCATCGGCCAGCCAGGAAGCGGTGTAGGCGTAGTAAGTGCCCAGCGGAATGGAAATCAGCGTGGCGCAGAGCGAAAAAATGAAGAAGTGACGGATTTTCAGCAGGGCAAACGCATCAGCACAGAACAGATCGCGCGGTCTGAATGGCATACCTTTAGCAGGTGCGGGCGTATGCGGCAGCGTGAGGCTATAGAGCGCCAGCACCACGGAACAAATCGCCGCCACCGTGAAGACGCTGACGCTGGAAGCAATCCCCGTGAACCCGATGAACAGGCCAGCGACAATCCAGCCGATGGTGCCGAATACACGCACCACCGGGAAACTCTTCTCGCTGCTGGCGAGACTGTGGAAGGCAATATTATTGGTCAATGCCAGCGTGGGCATGTAGCACAACGTGTAGCCAAACAGTAAGCCGATCAGTAGCGCACCGTTCTCGGCGATCATCGCCTGGGGGACAAACCACAGGATCGCCGCACCGGCCAGATGCATCACTGCCAGGACTTTTTGCGAAGGGAAAAATCTGTCCACCAGCATGCCGAGAACAAACGGCGAAAGAATGGAAGCAATCGGGCCTGCTGAGAAAGCATCACCAATCAGCAAGGACATGTCGTGCTGGGTCATCACCAATCCCAGCGTGACCGACCAACTGCCCCAGATAAAGAACTGAAGGAACATCATTAGTGACAGCCGTGGGACCAGCATACGCTGCACTGCCTGGTCTTGCGCGGTGCCTTGTGTCGCAGCAACCATATCCAACCCCCAAAAGTAATCGATTACAAAAGTAGACAAACAAAAAGTAATCGATTACAAAATTGAATTCATAGGGGTTGATCACAAATTTTGACTTAGGTGGAAAGTGTGAGTTGGTGACAGGCTTGGGGGACCACGAAAACCCTCTGAGGACTAAACCCCTTAACGATGAGTTTGTTCGAATTTAAAACAACCGTACCTCTTTAGGCGCGTTCCGCAAAACAGCGTGAAGTCCAGGCCCGTCGTAGAGTATTTAACGTCATCATGAACAACCAGGATGATCATGCGAGGAATTTCGCTTTCACACTCAATAAAAATGAAGAGTGGCAAGTCTCAACGGCTTACGATCTGACCTTCCAGAGTCACACGCATAAAAAATTAAACATCTTACTTGCATGATATTCTCTGTCTTAAATCCGCACGAGCATCCTTTCACCAGGCAAACATTGCGGCACTATCCGCCATTACTCTCTTACATACCATAATATGATTAGCATTGACGCATCGTGAAATGACTTCAAAGGTGGAATGCTATGCCCGATCATTAATTAAGTCATTATTAACATTTGCTTTCCCGGAAGGTGGGTCGTGACGATCATTGTGACCGGGTAACATAGATTTTTTGAGCCTGCATACTTAAAAATATAACCAAATACTCAAATCGCTGACGGTTAAAATAGCGTTCAGTGGTCAATTATCGACGTCTCAACACCAGCCACAACCCGGAACTTTGAGAAATATCTAAAAATTGACTCTTTCTGGGCTTTATTCTTGATATCTGATGTATTGTACTTCTGCAAAGAGGGTAACATCGATATACTCTTCCCTAATTTTTATCTACTGTACCACTTAATTTATTTCCTTTAGCGACAAAATATCAGGAGAAGTTCATGAGTGATTCACTTAAAGCGTTAAACAATATCCGTACGCTTCGCGCGCAGGCACGTGAAGTGCAGCTTGCAGATCTGGAAGAAATGTTGGAAAAATTCACTGTCGTCGTGTCAGAGCGCCGTGAAGAAAACAACGCCAGCGAAGCTGCCGTGCGTGAAAAAGAAGAAAAACTGGCTAAATATCGTGAACTGCTGCTGCAAGATGGGATTGACCCTAATGAACTGCTGGGAGCATTAACGCCAACTGGTAAAACTCGCGCTAAACGTGCACCACGTCCGGCTAAATATAAATACACGGAAGAAGGTGTTGAGAAGCACTGGACCGGTCAGGGTCGCACGCCAGCAGTGATTAAAGCCGCTGTTGATGCCGGCAAATCTCTCGATGATTTTCTTATCTAATCGGGCTTTTCCCGTTTAATTTGAGTTATCGAACATTTATGGTGGGTGTTAAGCCCACCATAAAATAAACACTGATTGATATCATCACCCTTTCCCGCTTTTGTTGAGTCCCCAAATTAAGATAATGACGGGGTTAACTATCAACTATTGTCATTGTTATCTTCACAACGCCCATCCCTGAGTGACTATACCGACACGCAATAGTGAAGGGTCATCCATGACGCGTTTTTTTTGTCAGGTTTAGTTCGCCTTCAAGCCAGGTTAAATGCATGAGCTCTCTGCGCCGATATTATTAAAACTATCGCACGGCTTGCGAGTTTGAGCGATCGCATCACTACCCTATTAATAAGTTGATTACGTGCTTTCTTATGCCTGCAGTCATATCGTGTTGCCTCACCACGTTTTGTCCATGCCGATTTTCAATCATGCGTACGCAGCGCATTGAGTTTTATCGGGGTGCCCAGCGAGGATATTCATTCGGTCTTAATCAAAATCAGAGGATCTATCGCAGAACGATAAGAGCCTCCAGGAAAGATGGAATGTGGTTATTCTAAACACGAAGTCACTATAATCACTCCTTCAACCGGGCCGCTGCACCATAAACACTTGCTGACCAGCAAACGAGAGTGCCGTTCCCGGCTGAGGCCAATCACCGACCAGAAGGAAGCCCTGACGCACAAATGCCTGCAGCCAGGTTTCACGTGAAAGAGACAGCGTAACCGGCTGAGAGTGCCCTTCTGTTGCCTGTTGCAGCACCATAGCAGCGGTTATCCATCTCAGCGCCGAATCCTCTGTGGATTCAACCACAATCAGTACACCCTCAGGTTTTAATGCATGCCAGATGCCGTGGAGGATGGTATCGAGGCAATGAGTCGTGTGTAGCAAGCCGGTTGCCAGCACGGCATCCAGCTGTGCCGATGGACAACCTTGCCTATCCCGCAACTGATGAAGGTCATCATGGCAAGTGTCTGCACCCATCTCCAACACCCGCGGACAATCACTCCCTTGCGTCGCCGTTTGCAGCAGTGAGGCAGCTATCTGACCAAGGTAGTCCGTTAACATGCTACCTGGCTGCATCGCGGCATAAAGGAGGCGGCCCTTGTGCGATGAAAGTGGGTTCTGTGCCAACTTTGGATAGCGCATCACCTCGCAAAGAGACTGCGGGTCTGCGAATAACGTGTTGAGGAAGGCTTCTCCCTCAGCGTGCCACTCCAGACAGCGGCGCAGACGAATTTTTCCATCGTCGATACGTTGTTCGATGGAGTGCAGACTGGGCGCGCATTCACTGGCAAACCAATGCTGCTCGCGCTGCTCCACGATCCCTTCGTCTTCCAGAATGCAGTGCCATTTTTCCAGCAGAAATTGATAACAGTCGGCAACGCCTGCCTGCTGACGCGCATCAGCAATCAGCCAACCCTGAGCAGAGACAAACGACAGCTCATGCAGACGTTGCCAGATCATCAACGGTGCCATTGACTCGCTCTCAGTCTGAAAAGCCGCCAGAGCAGCAATCGCGGCAGCTGCCGGTAACCGCTGCGCAGCCTGATGCCCTGCACGTTGCCAAACATCATGTTGTGATGACGCAACGATAGCGGTGGCCGTCTGTGGGTTCACCACGTGCAGATTGGTGCTGCTCTCTCCATTCATAACCACTCCATCTTTAAACTGGGGGGTGAACTCATCACATACTGTGTCAGGATTTAATTGGCTTTATTGAGGATGGGGTCAATTTCAACTCCGCCATTATGAGAATGATAATCATTATTAATTTTGACGCAAATGAAATTTAAATATATCTCCCCTTCTGTTTGTTGAACGCTATGTCCAGGAGGCCTTGAGGGAAAGTTTTACGGGAGGAATGGCAACTGCAAGTTAGTCAATGCATCAAACGTTGCAGTTATCTTTAAGTGATTATTTCAGGTAATTCATGCTGGAATTGGCGTGGAGAGTTGTAAACTTTATAAGCGCAGCGTTAATAACGAATAAGTTCAATATTTACAACACAGTGGGACCATAACCTATTAATTAAAAATCAGAAATGGCTGCCATTCAATTATTTAAGGGTTTCAGGCGTGAGATAGATATGCCACTCTGTATTTTTATACAGAGTGTGGAGTCGCGGTGAAGCATGATGGGCAGATCACACAAGAGATATTAGCGCTGCTAGGGGCCACTGTGTCAGGGTTTATTCGGGAAGGCTTAGATTTTGAGGCACACGAGATTTCTCAGGCCCTGCAAAAACTTAAAGACAATGAAGCGGATTCAGTTTTAAAAGAGAAATACGAAACCCTTATCCGCCTGCTTTCAAAAATGATGCACTGATTGACGCGCTTTATGAAAAATCAGCCATCAATCATCCGGTGTTACGCCCACGACGATTTCAAGAGTCTGACGCAATGTGTGGGCTTCAGCATCATCCTGTGCGGATTCCAGTGCCCGGATTAAACTGATGATAATGGCTTTGTTCGTTATCTGTCCTTCCGAGGCCAACACATTACGAATGATAGCGCCTAACACCGCGGCCTCATCTTTCAAACCCGGACCCGCCTGGCGGAAACGTTCAGCCAGTTCCTGATCGGCAAGCGCAGAAAAAATGTCTTCTGAGGTATGCATGATTTGTTTCCGAGTTTTATGTTGTCATGGATTAAACAGGGTTGCCATCAACCTGAAAATCAGTGTTTACTGTTATTGCCTGAGTGATGCGAGTCCGTGTACAGGTGCTGGACTGAATTGATTCCCTCTGCTCTTTGTTGTTTGGCCCGCTCTCCCTCGGCAATGCTCTTTCTTACCTCGGCAATGGTCTGGGCGATCAATTGCCGCCTGTCAGTATCATCTGACTGGCCTTCCATAACCTGAAGTTGTTCGATGAGTGCATGGAAAGAGACAGGCCCCGCTCGCTGGAGCAGAGCCAGAGTAGCTTCACCGATGATTTCATCTATTAACTGCTGGCGTTCACTTCTGTTCATATACTTCTCTGATAACGGCATCTGCATGGCATTTTTTACTGTAAACAAACTGCAAATTGCAATTCCGCCACAGAGCCAAAAGTCATTCATATGCCATGCACATCCAGAACGGTCATGTTGTACAACTATGGCTTTAAAAGGCATTACTCTTCGCGGTCGAAAAGCAGTCCAATAAGCTGATGATAGTGATGTTCCTCTTCAGCGTTGGCTGACGTTTCCAGACGGCGAAGTAATTTGGTGCAGAGAGATTTACGATTCAGGTTTTTGCCCTCATGCAGGATCTCTACCACGATTTGACCTAGTGTTTCTTGCTGTGAGGGCAGAGAAGCTTTATTAAAATATTGAGCAATCGCTTCCGACGAATTCGGAGTGTATCCATTCTGACGCATGTGTTTACCCTCTCATGTTGGGCCAGGCAAATGGCCTGATAAAGTTGTACAGTATTGGAAATAACTGTACAAAAATATATTCAATAACGGGGGCCTGATTTTTTGCAAAAAGTGCTCTCGGGAGACAAATAACCTGTCGAAACAGAAATATCTTAATCGCTGTTCTCACAAGCATTTTGATGGGTAAAGTGTAATGGTGTTGAAAACCCAGGCTACTTTTTCACATTTTCAATTGGCGATAGCGTAATGCTATCTGAGCTCTCACTCATACGCCGCAAGGGTGAGCGGCTGCGCTTATCTTCTGACGAGGGCTGTCGATAATCGTTCAACCAGTCAATCGCAGCTAATACGGCTTGTTTACGCTCTGGCGTATCAGCCTCTTCGGCCATGCGATGCAGTTCCTGATTTAATTGTATAACACTGATTTTTTCACGGCGGGCAAGAATCTGATAAGCTGCCTCGCCTAAAATTTTGTCTGAATTATCCATTGTATTACTTCCTGAGAATCGGGCTTACGCTGAGTCCTCAGGATCTATTGTAGCTGATGAGATATTTGCGTTAAACCAAGCGGCATGATGCTCGGGCTTAGTGATGCCAGTCTATTGATATCAACACGCGCCAGTTCTGGGATTATAAACATCCAATAGATTTATCTGAATGATCTTCGCAGGGTTTACATGCTGTGAATCACTGCCAGGCTCAGGCTAAGGTTACATTTATTTCTCAGGCGGTAAATTATGAATAAGTACGCAATTTCTGCGACATTACTATCCATCACGCTTTGCGGGCTGTGCTCTTTCGGCGCGTATGCGGGTGTTTTTGGTTAGTCGTAGCGGCAGAGAGTGGCCTGGCGTCAGAGACGCTGCCAAAACGTAATGACTCCGGGCTGCGCCTTCTCTCCTCAGTAAAACGTCATCTCGTCATACGGCTGTGCCCGACAGGCGTTTAATCTGCTTTCCAGATCGCCTGCATGGAGCTCCAGCTTATGGCCGTCCGGATCGAGGAAATAGAGTGATTTTCCTTCACTTTTGTTAATCTTCCATTCTATGACGCCTGCAGATTTCAGCCTCTCAGTAAAAGCATCAAACACTTCGTCTTCAATGCTGAAGGCATAGTGCGTGTAATCTTTTCCAATCGAAAGGGTGTCCAGTGAAAGGCAGAGCCAAAGTTCACCTAATGAGAGATAGGCGCCGTTCTTCCATTGCGCCCGGGGAGTGAATCCCAGCGTCTCAACATAAAAATTGAAACTCGCAGAGACATCGCTTACAGCAAGGGTGATGTGATTCAGTCCGGTCAGCATGTTGAGCTCAAAACAAGAATTTGTAGCGCTAATTTAGCACAGGCGCTGGGAAGAAAATCGTTTGTCACGCGAGTCGCTAAGCAAACTTCTGCAGAATTCGTATTGCCATCTCCATGCCCAGCTCACGCTCGACATCATAGTGATGGCCATCTTGTTGCGCTTCCTGCAGGACATCAATCAGTGACTGAACGGCAAACTCATTTTTTCTGCTCAGAACTTCCAGCACCGCGCCACCAATCTCATTGCAAATGGCTTTTCCTGCAGCGTATTCGTTTGGCTGAGACATGACTGACTCCTTTGCTAACCTTAAGAGAGATGGGACACCGCCCTTTGTAACATAAATGCAGTAGCGAACTTCATTTCAATATTTTACAAGCAAATAGCACATTTAACAGGGAGATGCTCAGGTATGTTAATCAGAAAACTAAGTCCATCAGAATGGAATGAAGCCTATCCATTGATCTCTCAGCTGAGGGATATTTCTCTGGGCCAGTTTCGCGAATCGGTCAAAATCCAGTCTCTAAGTGGCTATGAACTGATTGGCGCTTTTATCGATGACAGACTGACCGGCCTGATGGGGTGGAGACCTGTGCATACGCTGGCAAGAGGCTACCATCTGCACATCGATGACCTGGTTGTTGATGAGCACGCTCGTGGTTCTGGCATAGGAAAGGCATTATTAGACTTTGCAACTCGCGAATCTGCAGGCAGAGAGATGAACTTCATCTTTCTCGATGCAAGGAAAGAAGCCATTCCATTTTATGAAAACAATAACTTCATCCTTCACGCCTCGCCTTCAATGAAAAAGCCGCTTAAATGATGAGCACTGGTACATGCAAGCATGCCCTGCATGCGCCAGGCGTTTTTTTATCCACGATACAGCTGAGGGCTGGATGTTTGAGCGCCAGCTGCCTTCGTTTTAGTATCCGATCTTAGAGCCGCTTTGTTAGCTAATTTCATCAAAAAGCCTCAATTCCTGAGTGACAGGCATCAAAGCTATTTCGCCCATCGGCTTTGAGTTCAAAACGAAAGTCCATTTCTAAACTGCACCAGCAATCACAGCAAAAACCTCATCACACCGGAAGCAACTGAGCCAGCATCTGACCGGCCAGACGCGCTGTCTCACGCAAACGCTCCGCACTGGCACCTTGCCGTGAGCGAGCAGACAGGCCCGACATGATCGTCACCATGAAATCGGTTATCCGCACGGCCTGTTCTGGGTAGCGCTCGGCAACATAGGCATGGAACATCTTCTCTGCTGCCGTGTGAAAACCACAGGCCACCTCGCGCGCAGAGAGATCGTCGCAATGAATGCCCTCCAGAACCAGACATCCGGTCGCTTCCGGATCGGCAGCATAGCGACTTGCGGCTTCATCTAGTACCGCAGAAAGACACTCCGCCACCGGTCGGTCATGACGCAACAACGCCTTTAGACCGATAGCCCCATCCTGAGCGTAACGATCCAGCACCAGCCGGTACAGCCCGAGTTTACTGCCAAAAGCCGCATAAAAGCTGGGTGGATTGATGCCGAAGGCTTTGGTTAGATCCCCCACACTCACCACATCGTAACCACTCGAATGAAATAAATTCTGCGCAATACACACCGCCCGCTCCGCATCGAATTTGCGTGGGCGGCCTGGCGTACGGTTAATTTTTGTAGTCATCACTACATAATCCTTTGACAACCTGACTGGCTCAATAATATTGTAATGACCACTACAATACAATTGAGGACTCACTAATGGCGGTATTTACCAACAAATCGGTTCTGGTATTAGGCGGCAGTCGGGGTATCGGTGCGGCAATCGTGCGACGTTTTGCTTCCGACGGTGCTTCAGTGGTGTTCAGCTACGCTGGCTCGCGTGAGGTGGCAGAAAAACTCGCCGAAGACACAGGCAGTAAAGCTGTCCAGGCGGATAGCGCCGATCGCGATGCCGTGACGAAACTGGTGCGCGATTCCGGGCCTCTTGATGTGCTGGTGGTCAATGCAGGCGTCGCGATATTTGGTGATGCGTTAGAGCTGGAAAGTGATGCAATTGACCATTTGTTCCGTATCAACATTCACGCACCCTATCATGCTGCTGTGGAGGCCGCCCGTCAGATGCCTGAAGGGGGACGCATTATCGTCATCGGTTCCGTTAACGGAGACCGGATGCCAATGCCAGGAGGCGCAGCCTATGCCGTCAGCAAATCGGCCCTGCAGGGATTAGCGCGCGGTTTGGCCCGTGACTTTGGACCACGCGGAATTACGGTGAATGTCGTTCAGCCGGGTCCTGTCGACACGGATATGAATCCGGCAGAGGGGCCGATGAAAGACCTTATGCACAGTTTCATGGCCATCCAGCGCCACGGTAAGCCTGAAGAAGTGGCCGGAATGGTTGCATGGATTGCCGGTCCTGAAGCCTCATTTGTGACCGGTGCCATGCATACGATTGATGGCGGATTTGGCGCGTAGGAAGACAATAACGATAAGTGCGGCAATGTGAAGTGGGCTGGATGCAAAGAGGTAGCTGAATGCCAATATCACTGACTGCTCCCCTTGTTTCAGTAGGAATGGATCACGCGGGTCGCAGTCAATGGCAATTGAGAATGACATTCATTTACCCTCAGGACTGATATCCACTTCACAGGCCGCAGCGATGTAAAGCGGACAGATTTATTACTCATGTAATTAATAATCATTCTCAACCAGGCTATACTCCTCCCTCCCTTCCACCAACCTGGTTTGAAGGCGAGGCGATAACAACGAGAGGATGATGATGAACGCAGACAAGGTTATCCGCATTGCGGCAGCAATCATGATCGATGCGGAGGGGCGCATGCTTTTGGTTCGCAAGCGCGATACGCGCTATTTCATGCAGCCTGGAGGGAAAATCGAATCGACTGAACGACCGGTGGCTGCATTGATCCGTGAACTCACAGAGGAACTGCAAATCAGTGTCACCGAACAGGATACGCAATATGTAGGTCAGTTCACCGACACAGCCGCGAATGAGCCAGGACATACGCTTATCGCTGAAATATTCACGGTTCTTGCCCCCACCTCAACGATTACGCCAGCCGCAGAGATTGAAGAGATCACCTGGTTCCATCCATCCGATGATGCTTCGCTGCCATTAGCGCCGCTCACCGGTCAGCAGATACTCCCACTAATAATGAACGCGGGACAAAGCGCGGACTGAGTCCACGTTCACCGAACTATTGCCATTCAGGAACAAGTTCCTGGCCGCTAGCAAGGAAGCCAATGCCCTATCATGTCACGACGTAAGAAAAGACCGCGCGGTGGTAACCCGGCGCAGCGGACACCAACTGATGCAGTTAAACATTACGGCCCTTTTTTAACGTGCCTCCGCAGCCTGACTTTCATCAAGAACGCCCTGGCCGGCTGTTTTTATCCCTTTATCCTGATGATCAATTTTATGCAAGATCGCTCACCCTTGTGTTTCTATGCTCCACTGGTTATCACGGTGTTCCTTTTTCCATTCGCCAAAGTTGCCATTGAACGCATTGGACTCTGGATTGCACCTGCACATTTTTGGCAGAAATTTGATGGTTTAAATTTTCGATTACGAAGCCTGGTCGACATCCTCTATTGGTTGTTAATCACATTGATGATCGTGCCATTAACGGCGGTCTATATTTTTCAGCTTCACTCGGACAAGCACAGAGCAAGGGTGTAAATCCTGCCCATCATTTGGTCAGCCAGTCATGATGAGAGACAACAAACACAATATGCAGGGGATCTATGTGTGATCGGGATCGCGTGGTGCAAGTTGATCCTGTGAAACAACCACTATAGAGAGTAAGTCCACCTCTCATAGCCAAATCCCCCTGGATGAAGCGTGGTTCCAGTACATAAACGTTCGTATCTTTATAATGATGTTAGCAATCACTAACTCCACTATTAGCAAGGCCTGCGAGGTTAGTAACCACCAGGGGGCCAGAAGGAACATAACCACTGTAGTAAGTAGTTACTCTCTATAGTGGTTACTTCTACTCTCTATAGTGGATGTTTGATCCTGCCCCCTGTTCACCAACGATCCTGCGATCCCTGTTGGATCACCGGGGTGTTCCGCTAAGGGCATCCCTTTAAAAGTTTACTCTCTATAGCGGTTATCAAACCAATCAATAAATCAAAATAAACGATAAATATTATGTAGTTATATTGGATTAGTAAAAAACCGATAACCGCTATAGAGAGTAAAATCACTCCCTATAGCGGTTATTCAAAGATGCAAATATCCCTCAATAGCGTGCCTGATAGCAGGATCTCTGGTTAACCGCTCATCCATGCAACCAGCAATGCTATCCACTGTAGTGAGTGACTACTCTCTATAGTGGATAGCTAATGAACTGAGAGTCGCAATTGGTAGCGAGCATGCATAAATTAATGATAAATAAGTAATAAATGTAGATTTAAAAGCGCTATCGCACATAAATCAGACGATAATCTCAACAAACATCCCCTCAATAATCCCCAAGCAACTCAATAAGATAGAAGTGATAACGTCACTTTTATCGAACAACCACTATAGAGAGTACGTATCTTCTCTCTATAGTGGTTGTTGAAATATGAGGTCGATCCTGGATCATTGCACAAGGGCTCACCAGAAGACGCCCTTCTTCTATCACACTGAAAGCAGTCAAGTTGCACGTTTGAACTGAAAGAGAAGCAAATTGTGAGCAACTTCCAGATAACCACTATAGAGAGTACATGGTTACTCTCTATAGTGGCTACTGGGTCACAAATCTCTGACTCGTAGTGAATGTGGGCGGTGAACAGGGTGAATTGCAGCAGCATATAACCGCTATAGAGAGTATTTACTCTCTATAGCGGTTATCAAATGAGGACAGCATTGGGAGGCTACTTCACTTTACCTTTGCGGATTTCCTCGAGGATCTTCAACTCCGCTTTTGACAGCATCACCATTTCACCCTGCGGCTCGCTGGCTGCTGCAACATCATTGGTCTCGATAGGATCATCAAGTTCCAGCTCATCTTCGAGAATATCCGGGAGCTTGAGTGGCAGCTCTGCAGGTTTGAGTTTTGGCCGGCGATAATGGATGTGGAATACCACGGAGCTACCGCGTTTGAGCTCCGTGTAATCAAGGTAGCCAATGTCTTTAAGCTGCTCCATCGCCCTGCGCACGGTAGCATTTTGCGTGATAGGACGGGATGTCAGATTCAGACGTTGTCGCAGGCGTGCCATGGAAATGGGCGCCGGATTAGGAGGCAGACTTTCGATAAAAGTATACAGCGCCTGAGCAGATTCCTTACGAGCCAACGCGTTAATGGCGCGCAGCTGTAGCAAAACCTTTCGATCAAACTGATAGAGCTCGAAGAGTTTGGGATCAGCCTGCAGCTCGACCGTATCTTTTTTAACACTGTATTTAGCGGACTGCACAAGGTGAGTGACGTAGAGTTCATCTTTGTCTGCAGTGCCGAATTGGATGGTATTTGATGCAATGCGGATCAGCGAGGCTTCCAGTCGCTCTCTCAGCTTGGCTGAAGAACGGGATGAAGGAATACCACACAGTTTAACGAACTCGACGAAAGGTAGAACCACTTTGTCATTGGTGACGTTGTACTTCGCAAACGCGTGAATGATCCCGACCCATGTCTTGAAATCATTGTCCATATCGAGTCGCTGGCCAATGATTCGGATCCTCTCATAACCTTCTGATTTAACGAGCGACAGTAACTTAAGTTCGTTTGTGACATCCGTGACGGCTGTCGTGTCGTTTTTACGGTTATTGGTCGATTTTAACGTAGGAACGAACAGGCCTAGTCGCATTAAGGCAACGGGTTGAACAGTGTTATCTCTGTTGGGGGTAAGTACAACCAGTTCGCCAGTTCGTTTATCTGTTTCTGAAAAGGCTTCAACTATCTTGTTGTTTTTTAGCTCATTTTCCGACATTTTCGAGGATCCGGTTTATACACAGGGACATCGCGCGTTTACTCTCTATAGCGGATACTAGCACTCACTTCATCGGTTAGACTACTCTCCATAGAGGATAATTTACTCCCTATAGCGGTTAGTTTACTCTTTATAGCGGTTATCAACCCCCCTTTAGGGCTTGTGGTACAAGGCTTTAAGTGAAGTGGGGATCTGTTAGGAACTTATATGATCTTAAGTTGATCTATTCTTGAATCGGGTCAGTGAATAATGGGGGTAACCTTTCCCGGATAACGCCGGTTGATATCCAGCCAGTCAGGTTACAGGGAAATAAAGTTATACACAGTGAGATCAGTTACGCACAGCTTCTGTCCTTGCCTGCTCACTACAGCGGTTATCAGTCACTCTCTTCATCGGTTGTTTCACTCTTTTCATCGGTTATTCTCCTCTCTACAGCGGTTACTTTACTCTTTATAGCGGTTATTAAGGCCCTTTCAGCCCAGTGGTATCAAGGCCTGTAGCGATCCGGGATCTTCTATGATCTCATTGGGATCTCATTATGATCGAATAATTGGATCGAACCTGTGGATAAAGGGGATAAAAAGCAGTGATAAATAAGATTGTTATGCAAGTTTCACACGGAATACGGTGATTTCATTCAATTCTGGACGTCGATCTCGAGAAAGGATCAATCTGTATAACTTCCTGCCTCGCATGGGCGCGATTTTGGTTATGAACATGGTTTACTTTAGACGCACGCTATTACAGCTTGTGGCGTGTCTGTAGCGCGTTGAGGTGATTAAAGTGGTGAGATGCGATAATTGAACTTAAATCGCTTAGAACGCTGCTGAAGCGCTTTAGAGGTACATATTGCAACGGAATGCGGAAGACCGAACGATCAATACAACGATATTCAACAATAAGGACGTGTAAACCACGCCCATTTTAAGACTTGCTTAGCAGTTGGAACCCATTCAGGGCTTAGAGAGGATCGCCTTGATGGCAATATCGATCTCTTCCAGCGTATTGGCAGGCAAACGATGGAACTCATACTGCACATGACGCTTTTCTGCGTTAGTTTTACGTTTAGCGTAAGCGGTACGATCTGAAAAATGGCCAAACTTCTCAGTGGTGACGCTCTTGTTTTTGACCGGCTTCACCAGCTGCTTTTTAGCGGTGGTGAAAAACGACAGGATCCGGGTTTTCTGATCATCTGAAGCCAGCTTTTGCAGTGCCTGATCGTCATCCATTCGCTCTTTTACCTGAGCGACGACCTCTTTGACCGCGACACCCTCCGCTTTTGCTTCTTCTGCCACATCGAGCAGCAGTTTATAGTCCGGAATACTCAGGTCGGAAACGACCGGGATTAACTCGATAAACTCTGCAGGAACCCATGCGGCCTGAAAAGCACGTGTCACTTTCGCGTTAGAGATCCCTTCCGCTTTAGCAATCTCGGTCTTGTTCATGCCCTGGGCTTCCATCATCAGGAAACGCTGACCCAATTCACGCAGATTGTGTTCTTTCGCGGTCTGAATATCAGCTGCCAGCTGGCGGGCATCACTGATATCGATTTCATCCTCGGTCACCAGAACTTCGAGGCCCGTTCCGGCAAACAGACAAGCCGCGCGACGACGAGATCCATCCATAATTTCAATGCGGCCATCCACCAGGCGACCAATCGCCGGGAAGAATTGTTGCAATTCGATGGTGCGCGTGATGTCTTTCACTGATTCTTCAGTGAGTGCTGACTGATCGCGTCCATTCACCTGCGCATCCACGAAGGTTTTGCTTTCCACTTCACCGCTGGGGATAAGCTGGCGGCTGAATGTCGCCGTGTTACCGGATTTCAGGGTAAATACGCGTGACTGATTGCCGCTGTTGATAAAGCTCGACATCTGAGACTGGCCCATGGTGCGGCCAATTCTTTTGAGTGATTTGGGTTCGGTCACTTGGTACTCCTGATATATTCAATGCGGTCAAATACAGCGCGTGAAAAATTCTCGGCTTCCTGTTTCGCCTTTCTGAGTGCATCGGCGCTGCCGGGATATGAAGTTGGGTTTGCACTGATCACCGTGTCAAATGACTCACCACAGCGTTCAAAACCATCCAGACGGGGTAATACCGCATCCAGCATCGATTTTGTGAACACCTCACGTGCATAGCTGTGAGACGTAATATGGTCATGTTTGGTGGTCATCTTCGACATAAAGCCGATATTCGCTTTCAATCTCGGCTCTATCCCTTCGTTTTCAATCCGCTCAAGCATCTCGGGCAGTCGCGTCAGGTATTTCATGGTTGAATGAAAATCAACCTGCGCCGGCGGTGTTGGCGTGAGCAGTAAGTCACTGGCGGCAATGGCATTGAGCATAAATGCATCAAGATGTGGGCCGGTATCAATAAAAATGAAATCGTAATCTTCAGCCAGACGATCAATGACGTTGCGGCGCAGGACTTCCGATGGTGCGATGCCGGGTAAATTTTCCGCTACCAGCGCATCCCAGTCGCTGGCGACAAAACCATCATCTATCGAGGCGGGCATCACATCGACGCCTGGCATCACTGTGGGTTTCACAAACTGCTCACGCAGTTGCTCGGTGCTGACATCGTTCAGCATCGCCTGTGCAGCTGTTTCCAGCACGGAACCGACACTGTTGGTATGGCTGAGAAACATGGTGCTGGAAGCTTGCGGATCCAAATCAATCACCAGAATACGCAGATCATTATGCAATAAGCCTGGGTGAGCACGCAGACCATGAGCGAGGGTCACGGTCGTGACGGTTTTGGATACGCCGCCCTTGAGATTCACAACAAAAACGACGAAGGGGTCTTTATGTTTGTCGCGGTATTTAGGCACCTTGCGGTGTTTGTAAATATCGACAACGTTCTGAATGCTCATTGCATATTGAGATGTGCTGCCGGTCTGCTTTCTGCCAAACGTATAACCCCCCTCTTCCATCTCACTGATGGCTGCGGCAACCGCATGCTTACTCAGCAGAGGCAAGTTAGCAACGGCATTACGGGTAAATGTATGGTAGTAGCCTTGTTGATTAAATTCCTGACGCTGCTGCTCGATATGGCTGCTGAGTCCGTGCAGCATGCCATTCGCACGGTTGGCGATGTCAAACACGTCACCGTAATCACGCTTCATAAGCACCTCAATAATAATGATTTGTTGTATTGTACTAAAAAAGATTCCGCATGCCAGTTTTTAGGTAAAAATCAATAAAAGTGGATTTTTTTATAATTGGGTGATTTTGCAGTGTTTGTATATATTTCAATAAAATCAGACACATAGGTGTTGTTGTTTTTTTTGTCCGACAAATCCTTGAGAGTGGTGTTATAGCCAACTCCCATACCCTAGCGTATTTAGCATGATATTTAAACAAAAGGCGTTAATTCGGTTTATCTGCAAAAATTTTGGGATAGGTTCAAGCAGAAATGAATCGGTTAGCAAGAATGCCTTGTCGCCGGGATGAAGTTGTACATCTTTAACTGCAAGAGGTTTGTTATACATAGAGGTGGTATTTATTGATCACAGTGAAAACGCTTATGCTTACCACTGTGCGAATTGCCGGATAAAATGTGTTATCCCTTCCCTTCCCTCTGATCATTTTTAATGATGACATCCGTCACCGGCCATAAATTGTTAGCTCCCTGCTGCGAACGTTATTTAACATTGGCAGATGTAAATCATGCTTTCATACTCAACAGCTCAACAGCTCAACAGCTCAACAGCTCAACAGCTCAATAGCTCAATAGCTCAATAGCTCCGTAAAAGTGGAGCTATTAAATTTAAAACCTTATGGCTTGTTTATAACACTAGATATTGATCAATGAAATGAACTCAGATTCTGTTCTGGTTTAACTGATTAAAACACTGCAACTTAAAATGTAATGCAGCATGTTGTGATAACTGAAGATCTGCATAGTTCCTGAAACTGTAGTTAGCTTATCAGGATGTAACTTAATACATTGTCACTTATACGTTCACTAGAGTTCTCAGGTTCACTATACTGCATCTCACATTAGTTGGAGGATATTGATACAACGAGCAGTTGCTTGTTTGCCCTGGCCACGTCAATCTCTGTCTACAAATAAACGCATGCTTAAATCTATATAAATGCTGCAAACGCCAAACTTGAGAAACATAATTTCTTTAGATAGATCTTATCCTGAGTTATTGGGGAGACTTTAATAAGTCTTGATTCAAACATGTATTAACTGCTGTACTTCGGCGGATGAGAACTCTGTACTTAAGTTGCTTTAAGCATCTACATTGAGACCCTGTAGATTCATTCAGGAGAGTAGAAGATTTAAGTAAATCTGGGATTGTTATTCGCTATCGAAGTGCCAACCCGTAACCACCACTTGACGCTTTATAGAATTCATCTATAAGCCGGGTGAGAATCAAGGAGACACGTAGCTAACACGTTGATAGAGCATGAAAATGTCAGAAGATGTGGTGATTTTCAGCCTGAAAAATTGAGATTAATTATTATTTTTCAGTGAGTTAAGTTGTTTATTTTCTGGTGAGAAAATCACGGAGTCTAAGTCATTTCACGCCACATTGAGTCAGTGATGCCATAATGTCCAGCATCCAGCATCCAGCATCC
>NZ_JZRD01000054.1:0-28355 GCF_000963995.1 Pantoea sp. SM3 | reverse complement strand
GGCTGTGGGCTGTGGGCTGTGGGCCAGATTATATCTTCCGCTGCAGAAGATTTCGCAAAATCCCCCGAAGCCAGCGGTTTGCCGGATCGTCTTGCTGCGCGTTATGCCACAACAAAGACAGTTCATAATCCGGCATTTCAACCGGCACCGACTCAGCATTTAAGCCATAGCGTTGGCACCACGCGGGAGCCAGCCCCTGCGGTACCGTGGCGAACAGCGGCATCTGCTGGAGTAGCAGCGGTAAGCTGGAAAAGTGCGGCGTGACATAGCGTACACGTCTGGATTTCCCCAGGCGCTGCAGAGCATGGTCAAGGGCACTTTCGCTGGCACCGCGATAAGAGACCAGCGCATGCTGATGACGGACAAACTGCGCCAGCGTAAGGCGTTCCAGTGCAATTTGCTGGCGGCTCCACACAGTGCGAAAACCCGCCGGGCCGATTTTCTCGCGAGTTAAGTCACGACTCACTTCATTCCCGACGGTGATCACCACATCCGCCTGCTGCTGCTCCATTAACGGAATCGCCTGCCAGGGATCGGCAGCAACGACATGAATATCCACTCCGGGCGCGTCGGTGGCGAGTTCCGCTAACAAATCAGGCATCAACCACTGTTCCAGCCAATCGCTGATGCCGATACGAAAACGACGGTTATCATGCTGCGCATCAAACGCATCCGGCGTGAAGATCACCCGATGCAGATCCTGCATCAGCGGTGCGAACTGCTGTACTAATTGTGCAGCGCGTGGCGTTGGCGTCATGCCGTGTGACGTGCGGATAAACAGCGCATCGTTAAACATCTCGCGCAACCTTTTCAGGGCGGCGCTCACGGCTGGCTGACCTAGGCAGAGGCGATTGGCGGCCTGCGTGACGCTGCGTACCTCGTACATCACCATCAACACAATCAGCAGATTAAGATCGACACGAGAGAAATCATTTTCATTGATGTTATTCATGATTTTAATCGATTTAAATAATGTTCTGCGCCTCAGTATAGTGACTTTCAACTTACTGTCACGGACGCCGTTGAGCGCGTCTTCTATCAAGTGGAGCACAACATGAAGATTCAGGTGGGCGAGTGCCAGGTTGAAAAAATCACAGAACAGCGCGCAGCCTTTCCATTCGGTGCGTTATTTAAAGCACATCGCAGTGAGATGAGTGACGCCTTTGCCGAACAGCCTGCGGAGGTCTCGATTCACAGTTGGCTGGTGCGCACCGCTGAACACACCATCCTGATTGATACCGCAACCGGCAATGGGCGCAATCGGGATAACAAACCGTTATTCCATCTGCTGAATACGCCTTATGTCGAGAATCTGGCACGGGCGGGCGTTGATCCTGCTGAAGTGACGCTGGTATTGATGACGCACATCCATACCGATCACGTTGGCTGGAATACGCACTGGGTGGAAGGTGAGTGGCAACCCCTGTTCCCCAACGCGCGTTATGTGTGCTCGGCGGTGGAATTGCAGCACTGTCAGAACGATCCCGCCAGCCAGGAACTTTATCGCGACAGTATTCTGCCGCTGATCGAGCGCGGCCAATTGCAGACCATCGATGTAAAGGATTCCCCGCTGTTCGCCGGGGTGCTGCGCTATATTTCCACGCCGGGTCACAGCATCGATCACGCCTCGATTGTGCTGGAAAGCCAGGGCGAATTTGCGATATTTCCGGGTGATGTCATGCACCATCCGGTGCAATTTCAACACCCACACTGGAACTCGCTGTTCTGTGAAAACCTCCCACTCGCGATGGACTCGCGTCAACGCGTTATAGACTGGTGCCAGCAACATCAGGCAATCTGGTTCAGTTCCCATTTTCATAGCCGTTCTGTTGGGCGCGTTGCGCCTGATGGGCAATGGAGTCCACTCGAGGATTGACCGTATGCAATACGCTGACTATCTCACCGCGTCGCTGAGCGACTTAAAACAGGCACTGCTACGCGGCGAAGTCACCGCGCGCCAGCTGACCGACTACGCCCTACAGCGCATTGGCGAGGCAGACCAGCCGCGCTACAACGCCATCACCTGGCTGTTTGCTGATGAGGCGCGTGCAGCAGCAGAACAGAGTGATAAACGCCGTCAACGTGGTGAGGCGTGGGGTCCGCTGGACGGCGTACCAGTGCTGATTAAAGACAATATTGAAGTCCGGGGCTGGCCCACCAGCGCGGGCTCGGTGATGTTGCGCGACGTCATCGCTGATAACGATGCTCCGCTGGTCACCACACTGCGCCATCAAGGCGCGATTTTGATCGGCAAAACGGCGATGCATGAACTGGCAGCGGGCATTACTGGCGCCTCATCACTGAGCGGCTTTACCCACAATGCCTGGCAGCAAGGACGTTCACCGGGCGGTTCAAGTAGCGGTTCCGCGGTTGCCGTTGCCGCCGGTTATGTGCCGCTCGCTATCGGCAGTGACACAGCAGGTTCAGTGCGTATTCCCGCCGCGTTTAATGGTCTGTTGGGTTTACGCATGACGCGCGGTGCGCTTAGCACGGCCGGAATTGTGCCGCTGTCACCCAGTCAGGATATCCCCGGCCCGCTGGTGCGCAGCACGGCCGATCTGCGCATCGCCAGCGAAATACTCAGCGGCAAGACATTTGCTATTGAGGGAGAAGCCTTGCGGGTCGGTATCTGGCAGGAAGGATTCGCCGCCGATGAAGATGAGATTAACCAGGCGGTACAAGCCGCCGTCGCCGGGTTCGCACCCGCGGCACTGAGCTGGCCAGAATTAGAGACGTTAGCGGCTGATGCCAATATCATCGGCTATGAATTTGCTGAAGCGCTGGCGGAGTATTTAGCCGATAAACCCCAGGCACAGTTCCATTCCTTGCCTGAGATCGCCGCGTCCGGGTTGTATCATCCCCAGCTCGAAACCGTGTTTAAGACCCGCGCAGTTCATCCAGGTACGGCTAGCGAAGCTTATGCTCAGGTGCAGCAACGTCAGCGCGATCTTTATCAGCAGCTGGTGGCGATGTTCGACCAGCACAACATTAACCTGCTGGCCTACCCGGTGGTGCGCAGTCCCCCAGTCAAACAGGGTGAGATGCAGGAAGGCAGCAATGCGCTGGTTTCAGCGGTGACTGGCGCGCCAGCGATTTCGATTCCGGCTGGCCTGAGTGATGACGGGGTGCCGATTGGTGTCGAATTGCTGGCGCTGCGAGGTCGGGAAGATTTGTTGCTGCGCGCAGCTGAAGCCATCGAGCTGCGCATATCGCTGAATAAATAAAAGCGTCGCCGCTTGGGGCGACCGCATTTATCCGTGCAGTGACAGCCCTTTAATCGCCTTATCCACTGCTTTCTTTGGCCCACGAATCGCGATGCCGATCAGGTTCAGGTTGTCGGCATCTTCAGCCATAAATACCTCGCGGTTGGCGGCATCATGCCCGGTGGCGAACATAGCTTCCACATACGGGATCACCGTCAACTCCCGTTCCAAACCCTGGCGATGAGCCCGTTGTAATCCCGTGACATCACCCGCAAACACCAGCATCGGCTGGCCTGCCATATTGCCATATTGGCGCCCCTTCGCATCCACGTAGGGTTCGCCCATCATGTCAGGCGCGGCAGAAGCAATGCCGGTGGCGAGAAAGGCCACCACATTCAGGCGCTGCCAGGTGGCTAAATCATCACGAACAATCAGGGCGATTTTGGTATCAAACATCTGTCACTCCTCTCCGATGGGGTCTAAAACAGCATCATCTAAGAGTCGCGGGGGTGGGATATAGAACGTTTGTGCACTGTCGTTGATAGGAGGCCGGTGTCATGCGGTAGGCGCGTTGGAACCAACGCCCTAAATGACTCTGATCGGCAAAACCAACCTGTGCGGCAACCTGCACCGGCTCAATGCCCTGCGCCAGCAGCACGCGTGCGCTGCGCAACCTCAGTCGAACCAGGTAGGCATGCGGTGACTGACCAAATGCCTGCTTAAACTGACGCGTCAGCTTAAAGCGATCGATGCCCGCCAGACGTGACAGCTCATCCAGCCCGATATCCTGCGCCATAAAATCATGCAGGTAATCGCGTAATCGCTGCATTTGCTGCATCGCTGCGCCTGATTGCGCACTGGGTCTGGTTTCAAGATGGCGGGAAAGTATCGTCATCAGATGATCGAGGCTCTGGTCGCGCGCCAGTCGCCCTTCACTGTGATGCACTGAAAACCACGCCTGCTGGATGGCACTGGCCAGCAGCGCATTATCATTCAGCGTATGACGGAACGCCCCTTCAATGTGGGAGATATCACCCAGACCGCGTCGCTGCATCATCTCTGCCACCCAACGCTGCGGCAGATAGAGCATGGTATAGGTGAAACCTTCTTCGTTAGGCGCGTGGCCGCCATGCACCGCGCCCGGCTCAATCAATATGGCGCGGCCCGGCGTACTGGTGTGCAATGCGCGATGGCAGTTGAAACGTTGTAAGCCCTGCTGCGTCACGCCCACCAATAATTCGTCGTGATCGTGCGGATCGTAGGCGTGTCCGCGAAAATGCGCGTTGACGCTTTCGATACCGGTTTCGTCATCGCGACGAAAATCGACCCAATCATTATTGGCTGGCATGACGGCAATCTCAGTGCTCGGGGTGTGAGGAGAAGTCAGGCATAGCCTAGCAGCCTGAACCAGAGATAATCCAGTGGTAACAGCAGCAGCACGCTGAAGATAAACACCAGCACGCACAGCTGCAAGCCTGCTTTGGCAGGCACGTTGCCCAGCCCCATTGCCACCACCACTGGCGAAGCCTGATAGGGCAAAAGCGGCGTCGCGTAGGCAAATACCTGCATCATCACTACGCTCATCAGAGAAAAGCCGGATGCGTTTGCCAGCTCCTGCGCGATCGGTGTCACCATCGCTGGCACGCCGTTGGCGGTCAGCACAAAGTTCAGCAGAGAGACCAGCGCGTTAAGCACCGCGAAATTACCGAACGAAGCGTGATCCTGAAGCGGCAGCACACTCAGTAACAGATTGGCGATCAGTCGGCCAAGTCCTGAATCCACCACCACTGTCGCCACCCCGAGAATACCCGCGATATAGATACAGGTGCGGAAATTAACCCCGCTGGCGAAATCATCTCCTGAAAGAAAGCCAATGCGCGGCAGCAGACAAATACAGGCCGCCGCCAGCCCAACCCATGCGGCAGGCAAGCCGTGCAGGCTGTCCGTCATCCACAGCAACAGGGTGATTGCCAGCAGCCCCATCAGCCGCCATTCGCTACGGCTGAGCGGTTGAAGTTGATCGCGATGGCGCACAGGCTGCGGTTGTGCGCGAAACAGAAACAGAATCGAGGCGGCAAGCACCACTCCCTTGCCGATCCCCACCACCGGCATATGCAACAGCCACCAGGGCAGCCACTGAAGATGGATCTGGTAAGCGTTTTCGGCAGCACCGCTGAGCACCAGGTTAGGCACGTTAGCCGGTAAGATGCTGGCGGAGAGCTGGAAAGTGCCAAATCCCACGGCTAAAGCCAGACCAATGCTGCCACGACTCCCCGCTTTAATGCCTGCACGCTCACCCATCGCCAGCACCACAGGCATTAACAGTGCAATACGTCCCATATTCGATGGCATCACCAGCGCCAACAGATAGGTCAGCACCAGCGTCCCCACCACCATGCGCGGCCAGCTCTGGCTGAACGGCACCACCAGATAGTTGGCCCAGCGCTGACCAAGCCCGACTTTGCGGATCGCCGCGCCTAACACAAAACCACTCAATACTAACCAGAAGGCTGAAGAGGCAAAGCCGCTGAAGATGGTGCTGGCGGGGGCGATGTTGAATAACGTGGCAGCAGCAAAAAACAGCAGCGCGGTAAGATATTCGGGCAAGCGTGCACTCGCCCACAGCAAAATGGTGATGGCTATAATCAGCGTGGTAAGCCAGAAATGCATATCTGAAGTCACTGACTGAACTCCCTGTCTACGATCCGTCGCACAAAGCGGATAAGCATAGTGCAATCCACGGTGTGCAACGCTGAGTCAGTTAACAGTTTGTTAAATTGCTAGCTGTCCGAGCCAGTTTATTAACGCTTCACTGCCCGGCTGGCTGCGCGAACGCTGGGGCCATGCAAGAAAATAAGGTTTACTTAACGGCAGGCTTAACGCATCAACCATAACCAAATCGCCTCGTGCCAGCTCTGCAGAGATAAGCCTTTTCTGCCCTAATAACAAACCCGCGCCGGCCACCGCAGCATCAATCGCCAGAGAGGTGAGATTAAAACTTAACGCGGGCTGTGACGCGGGTTCCGCCATCCCTTTGGCCTGATACCAACTGCGCCAGTCAGGCAAAAAGCGCCCTTCGTTACCCCAATCAAGATGGATCAATGGCGCCTGTTGCAACACATTGTCTAACGGAAACTGCTTTAGGAGCGCGGGACTCACCACTGGCACCACCTCATCCAAAAACAGACGCTGCTTATCGAGTTGGGGGTAGCGATCTTCACCAAAACAGATGACAAAATCGGCTGGCGTGGCATTAAAATCCACCTGCGCATGGGTGCCATGCAGCGATAGGTCAATGTCAGGGCAGTGAACACGCCACTGCGCAATGTTTGGCAGCAACCACTTTGAGGCCAGCGCGGGCAGTGAATAGAGCGTTAACTTGGGCATCGCCGCCACATGACGCAGGTTTTGCTGCCCGAGATGCAAAATATCAAAGGCCTCCGTGACGTAGCGCAGATACTCCTTGCCGGTTTCGGTGAGCATGACCCCACTCTGTGTGCGCACAAACAGCGCGCTGCCCAGCTGTTCTTCCAGCTGGCGGATCTGCTGACTCACCGCCGCAGGCGTCAGGGCCAGTTGCGCGGCGGCTTTTGCCAGGCTGCCTAATTCCGCCGCCACCTTAAATGACTGGATAACGCTGATTTTCGGTAAACGCGGTGACTGTGCGGGCATTAAAGTTTCCTTAGCAGGGCATTAAATTTATATCGTTACGCACTAACATATCAGTGAGTTACTGTGATAACACACCTGTCACAATGAGAACTGTTGCTATGTCTGCATTGATTCGTTTCGATCTGCATCCGCTGGCCGACGCCGACTGGCGACGTGAGTGCCGTGAACAGCTCAACCAGCATGGCGCGCTGGTTCTGCGTCAGTTTTTACAACCCAACGCGCTGCAAAGCATCATTGCCGAAGGGGATGCTCAGCGCCATCTGGCGTATCACACCCTCAGCAAGCATAACGTCTATCTGATGAAGAAAGACGAAGCGTACGACGCTGACCATCCGCGCAATCGTGATGTCATCAGCACCAAAGGCTGTATTACCGACGACGTGATTGCCGCTGAATCACCGTTGCGCCAGCTGTATAACGACGAACTGTTCAAAAGCTTCCTGTGTGATGTGCTGGGTGAAACCGCGCTCTATCCTTATGCCGATCCGCTCTCTTCCATCAATTTGCATTACGCCCCCGATGGTCAGGAACTCGGCTGGCACTTTGATAACTCTTCTTTTGCCATCACTCTGCTGGTGCAGAAACCCCGCGCGGGCGGTGTATTCCAGTATGTGAAAGATCTGCGCGATGCCGATGCCGGGGAGATGAACTTTGACGGCGTTGCCGCGGTTTTAGATCAGCGCCAGCCGGTGGACGCGCTGGCGATTGAAGCGGGTGATTTGGTGCTGTTCCGTGGTCGAAATTCACTGCATCGCGTGACGCCAACCGAAGGTGACATCACCCGCATGCTGGCAGTGCTGGCGTACAACACGCAACCTGGCATCGCCCTGTCGGAAACGGCGCGCATGACGTTCTATGGTCGCTTGTGATCGGCGTTTAACAAACCTTGCCAGCCGCGAACAAAAATCTGCTGAGTACGAAACGCCACCAGATCGCGCCAGTCGCGATCTGCAGGCCAGAAGCCTTCCACCAGCTGTTGCTTGAGTGCACGCCCCGCCTCACTGGCCGGATCGCCCTGCAAATGCAGCCAATGATCGTCTCGCACGCGACGGTGCATCTCTTCACCGGTATAAGTCCCGCATTCCACCACCAGCGGTAAGATGTGCGTCTGCGGCAGCGCTTCCAGCAGGAACTGCGACAGATAGCCCGTTGCAGTGGCGGTCACTCCTGTGACACTGTCACGACCCACCCCCGTAAACAGCAGCGTCAGCCACTCGCCATACATCGATTTCCCCCACTGATGCGCAGCGACCCGTTGTTCAGCGATGGAAAGCAGCATGGGGTGGCCCCAGGCCCCGGCACCGGTATGCAAATCGAAACTCAGGATGGTTTTCGCCTGCGACAAATGTTCCGCGATGATGGTTTGCATGGTGTGATAAGACCAGCTTGGCTGCTGCCCACCGAAGAAGAAGCCGTCAGCAAATTGGTATTGCCCGGCTTCGACTACCCGCTTCATCGCCAGCCAGCCTGCGCCATTAAGGGTTTTAGCTAATAGCTCATCAGCTTGTGTCCGCTCGCCGTGGTAGATCCCGTGCCATGACGGGTAATCAGGGTTGGCAGGTGCAGGCTGAGCGAAATCGATGAAATTGCGATTAAGATCGATGTTGTCTTCGTTGACGCGCCGCAAATGGGCTGCGCCCCATGGGTTCAACAGATGCAGCAGTACAATCGCGGTGTCAGCGGGTAAGGCCGTAAGGCTAAAGCGATTAAGCCACTCGATCTGGCTGTCCGAACCGTAATAACCTTCCACTCCGTGCGTGCCAGAGATGATCAGCATCAGTTTGCTGGCTGCGGGATCGCCAATCACGGCGACATCAGTGTAAAGCGTTTCACCTTGTGGGCCCGGCAGCGGATGCGGATACGAAGTCAAAGCGCCGTGTTGGCGCTCGACTGCCGCGAGGAAACGGGCACGTTGGGACGGGTAATGCGGCAATTCTGACATGCTGTTTCCTGTAAATAATGGCGCTTATGGATAGACCTTAAACTTGAAATATTTCTTCGCGAGCTGATCGTAAGTGCCGTTGCTATGCAGTTCGGCCAGCGCATCATTGATCAGCTTCAGATGCACGGTATCGCCTTTGCGCAGACCAATTCCCACGCCATTGCCCAGCAGTTCTTTATCCACCAGTGTCGCTTTGATGACGTAATCTTTGCCTTCCGGCGTGTTCAGGAAACCCTGATCCGCTGACACCGCATTTGCCAGTGTGCCATCCAGCCGCCCCGCCACCAGATCGGGATAGATCTCCATCTGATTCGGATAGGAAACCACATTCACGCCCTGCGCAGCCCATTTCGCTTTGGCGTAAGTTTCCTGGATGGTGCCTTGTGCGACGCCGATGTTCTTGCCGCGCAGCGTGCTGATATCTTCGGTCAGTGTGCTGCTTTTCGGCGTCAACAGTGCGCTTGGAGTGATGTACAGCATGTTGCTGAAATCAACCTGCTCGCGACGTTTTTCGGTCATCGACATCGCCGACAGAATGGCATCGAACTTCTTCGCCTGCAGCGCCGGGATGCTGCCATCAAAGCCAATCTGCACCCACTGGCATTTTACTTTTGCCTGAGCACAAATGGCGTTACCCAAATCGATATCAAATCCTTTGAGCGAGCCATCGCTGGCCTTGGATTCAAACGGTGGGAAAGTCGGATCCACACCAAAACGCAACGTCTGCTCAGCAAACGATAAGGTGCTGAACGCGCCCAGTGAAAGCAGTAATGCGAAGGACAAACTTTTTTTCATTGTTATCTCCAGCAGGCAGGTAAATTCACGACGGCATGCAGAGTTAATAACATGGCGCAAACATTACCACCACTAAAATAATGGAAACAATGCAGAGGGAATTCTTATTAAACAGAAGGAGTTAAGTGATTTTATCTCCGGCAGTAAGAGAATCATAATGCCGGAGATGTGAGGTGAGTTGTTACGCGATTGCAGGACGAGAAACGTGCTCTGCGGCTGCCTGATTCGCTTTCTCTGCCGCCCCAAGCAGGGAGAATCCGGACATCAGTGCCTGGCTCAGCACACCGACAAAACAGTCTCCTGCGCCATGGGTGCTGATCAGCGTCACCGGGATGGCGGAGAGGCTCTGTACCGGCTCACCCGACTGGCACACCGCCAGACCGTGCTCACCCGCCGTCACAATCACCTGCGCGAAATCTTCCGCCAGTTTTTGTGCCGCCCGTTCTGCAGAGGTCAAATCAGTGACCTCGATCTGGCACATGTCGCGCGCTTCTACCGCATTCACAATCAGTAGATCAATGCAGGATGCCAGCGCCGGTTCAATTTCTCGCGCTGGTGCGGCATTGATACACACCGCAATCCCCTTTTGCCGGGCCTGCTGAGCCAGTTGCAGGTTCACGCTGGCGGGCACTTCGTTTTGCAACACCAGCAAGCCAGCGCCCTGCCACAGCGAATCAGGCAGCGTAGCCACATCGATATTTAGATTCGCGTTGGACACCACCACGGCACCGTAATCGCCTTCCGCATCACTGATTGCCACGCTCATTCCTGAAGGCATATCAGGCAGAACTGCCACCGCATCAGTATTAACGCTGGCATTACGCAGCGCTGTTAGCAGGAATTCACCCTGCGCATCAGCCCCTACCGCACCTATAAAACGCACCGCGGCACCTGCGCGTGCAGCTGCCACCGCCTGGTTGCCGCCTTTACCACCAAATTTATAGCTACAGCTGCTGCCCATGACGGTTTCGCCCTTTTCCGGGCGATGGTGGGCCGCCAGCATAATGTCGTAATGCAGGCTACCGGCGACGATAATTTTGTTCATGTCTAAAAGTCCCGCAGATCCTGAACCGCACGCTGGGTTTTCATCAGATTTTTTTCCGCCAGCTTTAAATCTTTTTTGGCGATTGCCACAAACAGCGCATCGAGAATATTTAATTGCGCGATACGTGCAGCCGCATTTTCCCCAAGCAGATGCGATCCCTGAGAGGTTGATGTCAATACCACATGCGCATTACGCGCAATAGGCGACTCGGCATAATTGGTAATAACGATAATCTTTGCACCATTTCGTGCCGCCAGTTTAATCGGATCGTTTACTGCTCGCGTCGCACCTGAATGACTGATTGCAATCACCACATCATCATCCGATAACACGGCTGCAGACATCAGCATAATATGCGCATCGTCGTAAGGCGTGGACTTAATCCCAATCTTTAGCAGCTTGTGCGATAAATCCCGCGCCACCGTGGCGGAACCACCAACGGCATACAGATCGATGTGGCGCGCTTTAAATAAAATATCGGCAGCACGATTAAACTCAGAAATATCCAGAATCGATAATGACTCTTCAATCGCCTGAATTGAAGTTCTGAATACTTTGGCCAGTAATTGTTCCGACGAGTCGTCCGGCTCAATTTCCGCATGCAAACCCGCCACTTCAGATTGATTATAATAAATCAGTCCAGTGCGAAAATTACGGAAGCCGGTAAAATTGAGCTTCTTAGTGATTTTCACAATCATCGCCTGGGAAACATTATTCTCTTCGGCAATTTCTTGCAGCGAAGTCTGTTCATTAATGTCGGTTCTGGCGATGATGGCTTCGGCAACACGCCGCTCCAGCGGCGTGAGTTGCGGTAATCGCATACGTATTTGAGCGCCAATGGCTCGCGGATCTTGCTTCATTACCTGCCTCTTGTCGCCCGGTCAATCAACATCGCTATGATAATGATTAGGCCAGTAGCAAGCAATTGATAAAAGGCCTGAATATTCAGCAGAGTCAAGCCATTACGTAACGCACCAAGAATGATGGCGCCGATGATGGTGCCGACAATACTGCCTTTTCCGCCCATCAGTGAGGCACCACCAATCGCCGCGGCGGCAATTGCGTCCAGTTCCCATAAATTGCCGATAGTCGGCTCAGCCGCGCCTAACCGCCCAATCAGAATGAGCGATGCCAGTGACGCTAAGGTGCCTGAGATAATGAACACCGTCACTTTGGTGCGTTTAACTGGTACGCCAGCCACACGAGCTGCTTCTTCATTACCCCCCACCGCCAAAATATATTCACCCAACGGCGTTTTATTCATCACCAGCCACAGCGCCAGCGCAATCACCGCAACAATGATGATCGGGGTTGGAATACCGAACACATCACTGTTAATAATGCTGCGAAACTCCATCGGGATGCCAAACACCGGATTACCGCCGGTGTAAATCAGCGCGATGGCGCGGAACAGCGAAAGTCCTCCCAGCGTGACGATAAACGGTTGCAGTCCTGCATAGGCCACCAGCATCCCGCTGAACACCCCGCACAACGCACCGATACCAAGTGTGGCAAGAATCGCTACCGGCACCGGCACACCGGCCACCATCAGGGTAGCGCCCAATACCGCAGAGAGCGCAGCGGTCGGCCCAACGGATAAATCAATACCGCCGGAAATAATCACTAGCGTCATCCCCAATGCAATCAGCGCATTGATGGAAGATTGTTGTAAAATATTCAACAAGTTTGGCACGGTAAAAAATACCGGTGACAAAAATGAAAATGTCACCACGATAATTAACAGCCCGATTAACGTACCGGCATCGCGGAGATTTAATTTAAATTTTGCCGACGGCGCAGCCGCTGGCTGTGTGTTTGTTTGCGTCATCATAGTTATGCCTATTTATGGAGTGCAGATTAAGTGCTAGACGGCTTCTTTAATGTCGTTTATGGCAAAGCGTGCGATATTCTCTTCGGTAATGTCATCACCTGTTAATTCACGCGTAATTTTTCCCTCGCGCATCACCAGCACACGGTCGGAAACACGTAAAATTTCTGTCATCTCTGACGAAACGACGACAATCGCTTTGCCTTGCTGGGCCAGTTTCTCAATGAGATTATATATTTCAGCTTTGGCCCCAATATCAATTCCCCGGGTTGGCTCATCAAATAAAAACACTTCAGCATCCGCTGCCACCCAGCGCCCAATAATCACTTTCTGCTGATTACCGCCACTCAGCGTGCCAATCGGTTTTTCGATATTAAGCGGACGCAGTTTTAAGTCTGACATCACCTGTTGCGCCACCGTGTCCAGTTTCACTTTACGAATGACGCCCGCGAGTGTGAAGTTGCGCATCGACGGCAGCGCCATATTCACTTTCACCGCACGCGCTTTGATGATGCCCTCTTTCTTACGATCTTCCGGCACCAGACCAATACCGGCACGAATTGCCGCGCTGACGTTGTGATTGCGCACTGACTGACCATTAACGCGCACTTCACCCGCACTACGTTTGTCGATACCGGCAATCAGTTTAAGTAATTCGGTACGGCCTGCACCCACCAGACCCGCCACGCCCAACACTTCCCCGGCGCAAACGCTGAAACTGGCCGGTTTGATTTCCGTTCCACGCGTCACATTCTCAACCTGAAGCACCTCACGATCGGTGGCCCAGGATTGGTGCGCTTGCTTATCGATTTTGCGCCCTACCATCTTCGCGACGATGCTCTCTTCAGTTTCATCGCAGATGTTCACCACCCCGACCTGACGACCATCGCGCATGATGGTGGCGCGGTCGCAGACCTGGAAGATTTCATTCATCTTATGTGATACGTAAATCAGTGAGACGCCGGTGGATTTCAAATCAGCTATCAACTCCGCCAGGCGCTCAAATTCACGCGGCGTCAGGCTGGATGTTGGCTCATCCATGGCGATGATTTTTGCCTCGTCCAGCAGTGCACGCGCAATTTCCACAATCTGCTGCTGCGATACCTTTAGATTCTTGATCGGCTCAGCGGGATTAATGCTGGGATCAAGCTGCTTCAAAATATGTGTAGCACGTGCCAGCTGAGCGCGTTTATCGACAAACAAACCGTTCAGGGTGGTCATGGGGCGCCCCAGAAACATATTCTGGGCAACAGAGAGCTCAGGAACATGCTGCAACTCCTGATGAATCATCGCAATGCCCGCATGGCGCGCACTGAGCGGATTTTTCATCTGCACTAACTCGCCGTTGACGTGGATGTCACCGCTATCCGCCGGGCGCACGCCAGAGAGAATGTTCAGCAGCGTGGATTTGCCTGCCCCATTCTCACCGATCAGCGCGTGCACTTCGCCCGGTCGCACCATAAAGTCCACATCCTGTAGCGCGATGGCGCTACCGTAGGTTTTATTGATGCCGCGCATCATTAAGCGATACTGTTCCATACGCTCTCCGCCTGTATTACTGCTGAGCCAGCAACTGGCGCAATTTGTCGTTGTCTTTGGTAGAGAAGGCATCGGCATTCTCTTTGGTGATCAGCGCCTGTGGCGTCGCAATCACACGCGACAGTTTCTGCCCATTCACCAGACGCAGCATCACTTCCATGGCCACTTCCCCGGTCAGGATCGGGAAGCTATCGACCGTGCCGGTCAGTTCACCGCGCTTAATCGAAGCATAGGCATCAGAAATACCATCGGTACCAAATACTGCGGTTTGTTTGGCTTTATTTAGCGAACGTACCGCTTCCACCACGCCCAGCGCCATGGTGTCGTTGTTGGCGTAGAAACCAATCAGATCCGGATGTTGCTGCAGAATAGTCGATGCGGCGTTAAAGGCCTGCTCGCGACTCCAGTTCGCTGGCACGCTGGCGACAATGTTGAACTTGCCATTCGCCTGCAACGTCTCTTTAAAGCCTTCGGTGCGCTGTCCGGCCGCGTACACGCCCGGCTGGCCTTCAATCACCGCCACTTTGCCGCCCTGCGGATAGTGCTGAATAAACCATTTGGCGACGCGCACGCCGTTGTCTTTCTGCACGTTACCAACATAGTACTGGGCGCTTGGCACCACGGCATCGTTGACGTTCACCACTGGAATGCCTTTGCTGCTGGCGCTTTCCAATGCCGGCTCAAGGTTAATATCTGTCTGAGGTGACACCAGTAAGCCATTAAAGCCCTGCGCAATGAGGGTTTCAGCGATGGACAGCTGGCCCATTTGATCATCTTCATTGGCGGCAGCCTGGTAAGCGACGGTGAAACCATACTTCTTCGCTACGTTTTGATAGCCCTCGCCGAGTGAACGCCAGTACTCATTGGTCAGCGTTTTCGATACGCCACCAATTTTTAGCTTGCTGTCGACTTTGGGCATCGGGCCGTATTTGCTTTCCAGCTGCGTCCAGTCCGTGCGATCAGGTTCTGAGTCAGATTTCAGGGGAGCCAAGTTAGCAGCGTGCACGCTGGAGCACAGCAATGCGGAGGTCAGTACAGAGAGTAAGAGCTTTTTCATGGTGGTAGCCTTTTTATCGTTTTATTTGAGGTGCAGGGTTACTCGCTTGCTTATTGTGCAAGCATGATGTCATTCACAATTTGTTGTGAGGCCACCGCATCCTGACGGCTGATTGCTTCTTCCAATGCTGGGTTATTATTGAGTTTTTCACTCAACTTCAGCAGGCGCTTCACAGTAACAATGTTAATTTCCGCTTCACGGATTGGGTCGAGGCCGCTGGCATCCGGGAAGGTGTCGAAGTAGTAAGCGCCCTGATAACCATCGCGCTGCATCTGCCACAAGAATTCCAGCGTGGCGCGTGGATTCACTGAGCCCGCCATCAAACCATCATCGCGCTTGCCCCAGCCATCATTCAGGTCCAGTCCTAATAAGCGTGAACGACGTGCCACCATGGCAGCTGCAAATGCAGGCACTTCATTGGCAAACAGCACGTGGGCAAAATCCAGCGTAATGCCGAGATTAGCGCACCCTGCTTCTTCCACGGCCAGCAAGCAGGTGGTGGCATTCGGGAAGATGCTGTAAGCACGTGGCTCATTCGGTTTGTATTCAATGCTGACGTCGATTTCGGGCGCATATTCAGCCACTTCTCTCACCGCGCTGACTGCGTCTTCCCACATCTTTTTATAGTCGGCCTGGAAGCAATAATCGAAACCGTCCTGACCCATCCACAAGGTCATTAGGCTTGAGCCAAACTCGCGGCCCGCGTCAATACCGCGCTTAGTTAATTCAATGGCTTCGCGACGAATTTTGGCGTCTGGGTTAGTAAAAGCACCAATTTTGAATTGGGGAGCATCCCAGCGCATCTGCATGCCGTTGACCGCCAGACCCGCATCCGCAATTGCCTGACGCATGGTGGGGATGTCGCTGGTCATGTGCTGGGGATAGTTAAGATCGAGATGCGTCAGGCCGTTCACCTTACCGGCACGCGCAATCATCTGTAATACAGAAGGTTTTCCCTGGAGATCTGGCCAGTAAAAGTGCGCCCCGGAGGCGAAAGAGTTCAAACGTGTGGCAAACTTTAATTCTGACATGAGGAAGGATCCTTCAGTGCTGGTTGTAATGTACTTTCCTTCTTCACGATTATTTGTGAAGTTATGGCATAAATTACACAAGCCAATTTGTTTAGCAAGACGGCATCGTTGCAATTTGCGAGCACGTTCACGAAATCCAGTGTTCGACCAAGTTAAAACCCCCTGTCATTCTTTTGTCATAACTCACTCACCCTGCTGTCAGAGCCGTTTTCATATCCTGTGCCTGAACCTTCCTTATCTGGAGCACAAACATGAAACTGAAAAAACTGACGTTAGCGGCGGGCATTTTATTGGCGATGGCAGGCGGCGCGGCACACGCCAAAGCGCAGCCGGTGAAGAATATTGTGTTAGTACACGGTGCATTTGTGGGGGGTGCAGGATGGCGTGCGGTGTATGACCGCCTGACACATGATGGCTATAAAGTGACGCTGGTACAGGAACCGCTGACCGGTTTCCCGGAAGATGTCACCGCCACACGCCGTATCATCGATCAGCAGAACGGGCCAGTGATTCTGGTCGGCCACAGCTATGGCGGCGCAATCATCACCGAAGCCGGAAACGACAGCAAAGTAGTAGGTCTGGTGTATATCGCCGCTCACGCACTGGACAATGGTGAAACCGAAGCGATCAACGGCAAGAAATTCCCGAACAGCGCGCATCCGTTTGCCAAATCGACTGATGGCTATCTGACCATCGCGCCAGAAAATTATCACAGCGATTTCGCCGCGGATTTACCGGCGGCCCAGGCGGATTTTGAAGCCCATGCGCAGATGCCAACCAACGCGGCTGTATTCACCGCCAATATTCCAGACCCGGCGTGGAAGACCAAGCCTAGCTGGTACATGGTGGCGAAAGCTGACAAAATCATCAACCCTGATCTGGAGCGGATGTACGCCAAACGCGCACACAGCCACACCGTTGAAGTCGCCGGCGCCAGTCACTCGGTGTATGAATCTCATCCTGATGAGGTCGCGAAACTGATTGAACAGGCCGCTCAGCAGGCACAACCCTAACACCCTCATCCCGCCCGGAGATGCGCATGAAAATTTTGGTGATTGAAGATGAAGCCAAAGCGCGCGATTACATGCGCAAAGGATTAACCGAAGCGGGATTTATCGTGGATGTGGCGGAAAACGGACAAGATGGTTTGTTCTTTGCCCAGGAGCATCATTACGATCTGATTTTACTCGATGTGATGATGCCCGGCATGAGCGGCTGGGAGGTGATGGCCTCGCTGGATAAACAGATCCATACGCCGGTCATTTTCCTCACTGCTAAGGGCACGCTGGAAGATCGCATCAAAGGGCTGGAACTGGGTGCGGATGATTATCTGGTGAAGCCCTTCTCGTTTGCTGAACTGCTGGCGCGCGTACGCACCCAGTTAAGACGCGGCGGCCAACAGAAATTGCCCGATCTCTTGATCCTCGCCGATTTGCAACTCGATATCCTTAAACGCCGGGTTGAGCGTGCGGGTCAACGCATCGACCTCACCAATAAAGAGTTCAACCTGCTGCATCTGTTTATGCTGCATCCCGGCGAAGTGTTGACGCGCACCGTGATCGCCTCCCGCGTATGGGATATGAATTTTGATAGCGACACCAACGTGGTGGACGTGGCAGTAAAACGCCTGCGCCAGAAGATCGATGGTCCCTTTGCCCAACCGCTAATTCACACCGTGCACGGAGTTGGGTATCGCTGCGAAGCTGAAGCATGACGAAACTTTCGCTCGCCACCCGCTTATCCATGCTGCTCAGCATCACGGTGATCGTGATTTTTGCCCTGAGCGGCTTTGCGCTGTATCAGTCGCTGGCGAAGCAGATCGGTGTCCGCGATGACGCGGCCCTGCTGACGCGCATTGACCAGATACGTACGTTGCTGCGCGATGAAGACGCCATTACGCTAATCCAGCAAAAACCGCGCTTGTTTGCCAATATGCTGGGCAACACAGAATCCTTGCTGGTGCTGCGCTTTCCCGGTCAAGCCCCACTGATTGTGGTCAATCCCGGCGCACGCCCCCTGCCGGACATCGCGCCCGTGCCCGCCGATCAGCCACTGAGCCTGGCCTCTGTACATCACCAGCAGGCAGAGGACGGCACGCCTTTTATTTCTGCCGCCGCTTTAGCCCCCACGCGTGATGGCAACGGGCAAATTGAGATCATGACTGGCCGCCTGATGAGCGATCGTACCCAAACGCTAAATAGCTATCGCGACCAGATCATTGTTTCGACCGCATTGGCTGCGCTGCTGGTGGCGGCATTAAGTATCTGGCTGGTTCGGCGCGGCTTGTCGCCATTACGTCGGCTGGCAGCAGAAACCGATGCTATCGATGTGCGACGTTTATCACACCGCATCCAGTTCAGCGATGCGCCGACTGAACTGCAACCGCTGGTCGCCGCCTTCAACCAGATGCTCAGTCGCCTGGAAATGGGCTATCAACAACTCAGCCAGGTTTCGGCAGATATGGCGCACGATCTGCGCACCCCGATTGGTACCTTGATCGGCCAGACCGAAGTGGCGCTCAGTCAGCCGCGCAGCGTGGGCGATTATCAGGCGTTGCTGGGTTCCAACTATGAGGAGCTGGAGCGATTGGCGAAGATGATCGATAACATGCTGTTCCTCGCTAAAGCGGAAGACGCCAGCCAGGCGATGGATTGGCAGCTTATCGATTTGGCACAGCTGGGCGAGATATTGCAGGACTATTTTGATGGCATGGCCGAAGAGCATGCGATGCGGTTGGAGATGCGTATGCAGGGAGCGTTACGCGCCGATCCGCAGCTGTTGCAGCGTGCACTGGCGAATCTGATGGCGAATGCCTTGCGCTATGGCGAGCGAGAATCAACCATTCGCGTGCTAAGTGCGGAGCGCGATCAGGGAATCGAACTGGTGGTGGAGAATGACGGTGCGCCCCTTAGTGTCGAGCAGCAGGCAAGAATGTTTGATCGCTTCTGGCGCGCCGATGCATCACGCCATCAAAGCAGCAGCGGGCTGGGGTTGTCGATTGTACGCAGCATCATGCGCTTGCATCACGGCAGTTGTGCGGTGAGCAGTGAAAACGGGGTGAATCGGTTTAGTTTGCTGTTTCCACGTTAAATCTGAATGGTGCGATGTTTGCCCGGCAGCAGGAGAAGGGGTCTACACGTACTCCGGTATTTTCAGCCAAAAAAAAGCTGCCACTTTTAAACGTGACAGCCTTTGCTATATGGCCTCAAGTGACGAGCCTTGCGCCGCAACAGCTTAAATAAAGGTGAAAATCTCTTCACGCGGCAAACGTGATTTTGGCAGTGCCGCATTGAAATCTTCATCGCTGCGATAACCCAACGACACCAGTACCACGCTGGTAAAGCCTTTCTCACGCAAGCCTAACGCCTGATCCAGCGCACGTTGATCAAAACCTTCCATCGGCGTCGCATCAATCCCTAACATCGCGGCACCTAACAGCAAACCACCGAGCGCCAGGTAAACCTGTTTTTCCATCCACTGCGGGATATCACGCTGCTCATAACGGTGCATGTCGACATAGCCACGGCGGCTCTTATCCTGACCGGCTTTACCTTCTGGTTTGGCAAAACGGCCATCCTGCTCTTCCTGCGCCAGCACATTTTGCAGATGTGCGTTATCCAGATCGGTGCGCATGCACAGCGCGATCACATGGGAAGCATTGAGCACTTTCGGGCCGTTATAGACAAACGCACCGGTGGTGGATTGTGCTATCTGCTCACGTCCTTCCGGCGTGGAAGCCACCACAAAATGCCACGGCTGAGAGTTGACGGAAGACGGGCTGTTGCGCAGCACGTTGAGCAGCGTTTCGATCTCTTCCTGCGGCAAGCTTTTACCACTGGCAAAGGCTTTTACGGTGTGGCGACGAGCCACTGCGTCATTAAGTGTCATGGTGTTCTCCTGAAGGGATAAGTGACAAATTGGCCATACCTTACCCGCCGCGCTTATACAGCGGCTAACGAATTGTGTTTCAAAGAGCTAAAAGCCGCTCAGCACGATTTTTCCGCGCGCGCGACCGCTTTCGATCAACGCATGGGCTTTACGCAGATTCGCCGCGTTGATGATGCCATGATGTTCACCTGCGGTCGTTTTCAGCGTCTGGTCATCGATCAGTTGGCTTACGCGCTGCAAGATGTCGTGCTGACGCTGCATGTCGGTGGTCTGGAACAGTGAGCGGGTAAACATCAGCTCCCAGTGTAGCGAGATGGCTTTACGTTTCAGCGGCACCACGTCCAGCGTTTCCGGATCATCGATCAGTGCCAGTTTTCCTTGCGGGGCCAGCACGTCCACCAACTGTGCATAATAGCTATCAGTGTGCGTCAGTGATGCCACATAACGCACCTGTGGATAGCCAATCGCCGCCAGCTGTTCACCTAACGGCTGCTGGTGATTCACCACATGATGCGCACCCAGTGAACGCACCCAGTCTGCGGTTTCCGGACGCGAAGCCGTACCAATCACCGTGAGGTTGGTCAGTTTGCGCGCCAGCTGCGTCAGGATCGATCCCACGCCACCGCCTGCACCGATAATCAGTAAAGCCGCATTGTCTTCTGCCTGCACTTCCAGACGGTCAAACAGCAGTTCCCATGCGGTCAGCGACGTCAGGGGTAATGCAGCGGCATCGGCATCACTGAGGGTACGCGGTTTATGCCCGGCAATCCGTTCATCCACCAGCCCATACTCGGCATAACTGCCAGCACGCGTAATATCGCCCGCGTAAAACACTTCATCGCCCGGCTGGAACAGCGTAACCGCCTCGCCCACCGCTTCCACCACGCCGACGGCATCCCAACCCAGAATGCGCGGTTTATCCGTTGGCGCACCATTACGGACTTTGGTGTCCACCGGGTTGACGGCAATCGCGTGGATCTTCACCAGCAAATCGCGCGCGCCCGGCTGAGGTTGGGCAACATCCAGTTCATACAACGCATTTTCATCGGAAATCGGTAAACCATTTTGGCTATAAACAATCGCTTTCATCCAGCCGTTCCTCAATTCATCAGGGTGTTAGGTAAGTTGAAGTCAGCATAGCGGCCAGCGCGTTGAGGAAAAATGCCGATTGCACAGCAACACTTTCACTCTTAGAGTGAAAATCCCTGCGTGTTTTGACGATGAGTAAAGAAATGATCCGACTGGAAGATGTCACGCTGTTTGTGCGATCGGCGGCACTGGGCAGCTTTTCGCGCGCGGCCCGTGAAGTGAATTTGCTGCCGGGACAAGTGAGCGCCGCGATTCAGCGACTGGAGCGAGAACTGGATCGCCGCCTGTTTGCACGATCCACACGAAGTCTGCGTTTGACCGCAGAAGGTGAAAAGTATCTGCCGTACGCGCAGGAGATGCTCAACCTGGTGCAAGCGGGCGCCGACAGCCTGCAAAGTCATGAAGACGCGCTGAGCGGCGAGCTTAAAATCGCGATGCCTTCCGATATTGGTCGCAACATTCTCTTGCCGCTGATCACCGAGTTTTGCTGTGAACACCCTGCCTTATCGGTTCGGTTATCGTTATCCGATCAAATCAGTGATGTGTTTCGCGATCCGGTAGATATCGCTATTCGCTACGGCAAACTGGAAGACAGCAGTTATGTGGCATTACCGCTCGCCGAGGACAATCGCCGCATCATGGTGGCTTCACCAGCCTATCTCGACCAACATGGACGCCCGCAACAGCTGGAAGATTTAGCACAACATCATTGTCTGCCGTTTGTGATGGGCGGCCACGTCTACGACAAGTGGACCTTCCCGCAGGAAGGTATGCGCCGACAAATCACCGTCAAAAGTCGCTTGCTGTGTGATGACGCCGAAGTGGCGCGGCGTTGGGCTATCAGTGGCATGGGCATCGCGTATAAATCCTGGATTGATGTCTGTGAGGATATTCAGCAGCACCGCCTGGAACGGGTGCTGCCTGAAATCCCCGGTGAAAGTACGCCGCTGCATTTAATCTGCCCGCATCGCAAGCAGTTCTCTCCCGCTATTCGGGCGCTACATGGCGTATTGCGGATGCATTTGCGGGCGATGACCGCGCAACTGTGATAGCTGTAAATGTGCAGAGCTTATGCGAACTTGCGGTTTTGATTGCCTCGTGAGCGGCTTTATCATTTTTGAAAATTGATAACACCTTCAGGGACTCACATGCGCAAAACGACAAAGACAATTCTCGCTTCACTGCTTTTCTTCTCACTGCTTGCCAACGCCAGCGCCGAGGAGACACTTCGCATCGGCTATCAAAAATCCTCTACCTTGCTGACGCTCATTAAGCAGCGTGGCGACCTGGATAAGGCCCTCGCCGATCGCGGTATCAAAGTGACATGGCACGAGTTCACCAGCGGTTTGCCGCTGCTGGAGGCGCTGAATCTCAACAACGTTGACCTGTCTGCTGACGTGGCCGATACCGTGCCGGTGTTCGCGCAAGCGGCAGGTGCGGACCTCACGTATTACGCACGCGAGACGCCCTCTCCTGAGGCTCAGGCCATTCTGGTTCCGGCCAACTCCAGCATCAAAACACTGCAGGATTTAAAGGGTAAAAAGATTGCCGTCACCAAAGCGGCTGGCAGCCATTATCTGCTGATCGCCGCGTTGCAAAAAGCGGGACTAAAATTCAGCGATGTCACACCTGCATGGTTGACGCCTGCCGATGGGCGTGCCGCGCTGGAGCACGGCAGCGTCGATGCATGGGTGACATGGGAACCCTTTGTGACCAGTTCCAAAGTGGAACAGCACACTCGCGTGCTGGTGAGCGGCAAAGGTCTCGCCAGTTATCAGCGCTACTATCTGGTGTCGACGCCTTACGCGCAGAAGCATCCTGAGGTATTGGGCATTGTATATAAGACGCTGGATCAGGAAGCACAATGGCTGAAAGCACATCCGACAGATGCCGCAAAGATTCTCTCTCCGCTGTGGGGTAATTTGCCGTTGGCGACGGTGGAACAGGCCAATCAGCAACGCAGTTATCAGATCGAGCCGGTGAAGAAGAGCGATCTGGCTGAACAGCAAAAGATTGCGGATGCGTTTTATCAGGCGAAGTTGCTGCCGAAAGCGATTGATGCGCAGGATGTAGGTACCTGGCAACCGCAGGCGAGATAACCGCTCTGCCAGATAATGGCCTACTCAGGCAGGCTGCCATCGGTGAGGTCCGAAGAACGCATTGAAGCTTTGCCCGGCGATGCCGATAGACGTATCAGGCTTTCTCAAAGCCGTTTCAGCCCCCCATTAGTCGTTTTAAAGGAGAGCAAGATGGATGTATCACAGATTACTTCACTGGCTATCGGTCTGTCTAACATGGACCTCAGCAGTAAGGTGAGCACCATGGTACTGAAAAAGACCCTGGATAATCAGCAGTCTATGGCAGCGGGAATTCTTAATTCGATTCCGCAACTGCCGGCAAATCCCGCTGTTGGCCGCAACATCAATACCACCGCATAAACTCAGGTTGCATCGTTGCACTCACTGAACGACCTCCGTTAGCATGTGTTTTTTGACCACTCCCTTTCCAGGGAGTGGTTACTTCCTGGCTTCACCTCAATAGATGAACATGACCTTTATCGCATGGTCTGGCTTTGCACCCTTCATCCGACCATTTGCCGTTAGATAATACAGTTTATAGGTAAGAAACAATGACAGTTCAGCATGAACCCTACTGGAACCGAATGGTTCCCGAACTCACCGTAACGGACTTTACTGCCTCACTGTATTTTTATACTGAAGTTTTAGAATTCAAGATTATGGTCAGACGAAGCGATCCCGAATTTGCCTATATTAACCTCGGCGAGGCGCAATTGATGCTTGAGGAATACCACGCCGGGGGATGGGACACCGCAGAACTCGTTAAACCGCTGGGGCGTGGCGTGAATTTTCAGATTGAAGTGGACGATGTTGAGCGTGTGCTGACGCGGGTTAAGCAGCATGATGTGCCGCTTTATCGGGACTTGCGCGAAAACACCTATCATATTGGAGATACCACTGCTTGTCAGAGAGAGTTCCTCATTCAGGATCCGGATGGCTATCTTCTGCGTTTTAGCCAGTTTATTGAGTGAATGCATTTGTTGAGATTGGGCAGTTGCGAGCGAACATCGAACATTGTGCAAATCTTTTTCTAAAAACCTACTTGCCCGGTTTCGCTATAATTCCAGACCCGCTGAAAAGCATGCGAATACCGAGTCCAACCATCACAAAACCTGTGAATCGTTCCTGCCATTTGATAAATGCCGGATGTTTACTTAACCAGTTTCCAAATGTTCCTGATGCCATTGCAACAGAGCCCAGGGAGACAATCCCAGCCAGCTTTTGGATACTACCCAGAACAAGCAGTTGCATCCAGACGGGACCAGCAATTGGATCGACAAATTGAGGAAGAAAAGCAAACATGAACAGCAGGGATTTTGGGTTAGTCAGGCTGTTTAGCGCGCCTTCCTTAACCGCACTCCAGTCAGAAATTTTGGCAGTTTTTCGTATTCGTGTATCTGTGCCGGAAGTCGCAATCATCTTCATTCCCAGCCAAATGAGATACACGGCGCCAACCCACCTTAGGAGATCTAGCGCAACCGGCCAGGCATGAACGACGCTCACCAGTCCCAGCATCAGAAAAGAAACTTGCACAAAACCCGCCACAAAAACGTTTCCCAGTACTGTAAGAATTGCAATGCGCCTTCCCTGACCAACTCCTCTGGCAATGGTTAGCATCATGTCGGGACCGGGAGATATCTCCAGAAGAGTTAGAGCTATAAGGAAAGTAATAAAAGTATCAATTGAAGGCATGATAGTTGCGTCCGAAAAAATAACTTTGCTACGTTAACTCACTCTGATTAACGCTTAAAGTGTAACTCTCAGGGTTCGAATGACAATATCTGGCACAAGTCGGAAGTGTATCCCTGCCAGGGTTTGCAAAGATATTGAACATACCCTCCCGGCAACGAACTCAATCTCTATCGTTCTCAGACAGCTAGCGCTAGTTGTTGATGACGCTCTATAAAGTTCGCTTTGAGGGCACTATAGCGATGTACATCGTTCAAGCTGAGTAATGCAGCTGCGTGTTTTATCTCAGCATACTCTTCTGCAATGTCTTTGTTTCTTCTAAGATAATCACGGAAAGCAAGATGCCTTAATATCTGCGTATCTCCGACTGCAAACGCATGGACTTGATGACTACGCTGATCACCACCCTTAATGAAATATCTACGCCCCGCAATCCCGTTTTCACCGCGTGCAACATACCCGGCGCGGCCCATCGCAGAATGATACTTATTCAGTTCATTGATGTCGGAAACTTCAAGTAGCATGTCGATGACGGGCTTTGCTGAGAGAGCAGGAACTGACGTGCTCCCAATATGATGGACATCTTTAGCCACTCCACCGAGCACTGTCTTTATCAGTAAACTTTCAGCTTCAAACATCTCAGGCCATCTATCATCGTATGGCACAACAATAATTTTCCGCATAAAAACATCCTCTCTGCCGTGGTTATTTACCATCACAGCCCTGTTTCACCCTTTCCTGGCTTCCTGATAACGTTAAATTACCTGAGCTTTTTGCACATAAAAACACTCAACGGATCTGCTGCATATGGGGGGAATGCATCGCATGTCTCGTAACCACATCTACGATAAAGTGCTATAGCCGGTTGCTGGTGAATCCCTGTCTCAAGCAGCAAGATGCCCGAATTCTTTTCTGAAGCCATCGTCTCGATTGCAGTGACAATTTTTTCTCCGAGCTTCCTGCCCCGGTATTCCGGTCGAATATAAACCCGCTTGATCTCGGCTGAGCCATTTTCCTGAAGTAGCAGAGCACCACAGCCCACAGGTAAGCCACTTTCAGCACGCGCGATAACGCACCGGAGTTGCTTGTCAGTAACTGTTGAAAGATCTTGGCAGTGATTACTCTCTGCAGGATACAGTTGGCTTTGAAAGGCATCTAGCTCGCTCACCAGCCACGTGAGGTCAGAATCACTTTTATCTACTTCTGAAATGCTGAACATTCATTATCCTCGTTTCAGTTTTAACTACGGAATCTACCATAGTGTTCCACCGATTTCGGCATTCAGTATTTAACATACGGGTTCGTGTGCAAGTTCCGTTGTTGGTAAGAAGCTAGCCTGTACGCAGCGCAAGATCTGCTAGGAGCGAACAGGAGACGTAAAAGCCCCCTGCCCACGTTGTGGATACGACCCCGGGATGAATTCTGGCTTTAAGTTTTCAGGGCTTTAACCCCCCCTGGATTATGAGTTAAAACTAACTATTGAAATGTCAAATGTAAGTTAAATCACTCATCATCAGTTATTGGAATCAAATTGAGTTGCATATAGCGTACTGCTTCTCGTTGTAAATCACCCCAAGAATTAGTTGAATGTTGTTTTATATTAGCAAGAGCATTCTGACAGCCTAGAGCATTACAATTATCCTGTTTACTCTCATTGAAGACTTTTTGTCCGTCATGAAAATAAACCACTTCCTCTGCTGACATGCTTTTTTCATTGTCAGTGGATAGATAATAAATTGAAGTAGAGTATTTAACTAATTTTTCATTATAGAGATACCAGCTTTCAGTTCGTATCGGTAGTCGCTTTCCTTCAGGATACGCTGCATCAAAACGGATACGCATCCTAAATAACTTAAAAGGTCCAAATGCCTGTAAGGCAGCATAAACCCCTTCATCGTTTCGCTGATACCATCGATCCATCTCTTTATTGACAGGATGGAGCGCCCCCGATTTTTGGGTAATACCTTTAGTTGTAGAGTAATCTATATTAGCTTGTGCAGCCGCTATTCTGGCAGGTGGCAAATGTCCAGTCAGAACCGTCGATTTCTCATTGGCATATACATTAACTAGTGAGCAAGGCCGATGCATAATACTGGTTAGACGCACATTTTTTAAATTTGTACCCAAAAGTGTTACAACCGGAATAGTGGTATCAGGATAGCCATAGGGGGTAGTGACAAAGAGACACCCTTGACGTTCATTAACAGGACTTTGTGTTCTTCTTTTATCCTGGCTGACAAGATACCTAAATGATGATGAACCTCTGAATTCACGGGCAAACTCCAGGTCTTTTTCAGGCAAATTTTTTATTGCCGCAAGATATCCGGGTTGTTGGTAGAGTGATGGATATAGTTGTACGTACAATTCAGCAAGCGCATAGTCACCATCCAGCGATACCGGCATATCAACCCCTAAAATAGATGGATTATCAGTTTCTGGTTTCAGTGTATAGTTGCGGGTCTCATCTTTTGATGTATATTTGTATCCTGGATCAGGGAACGTAACGACTCCACTCATTGTTGAAAACCAATGAAATTTACGAGTAGTTTGTCTGTATGTAGCCGTAACAGTAGCCCTCTTTGTCAGACTTTCCAATACAGACTTGTTTTCATCATCAGAAAGCACAGGTGAATAAAGATCACTAACCCCAAAAATGAAATGCAGCGTTTTATTTTCCACTGCAAGGCAACTTGATGATGGCAATATTAAAAAAATCAATATTGCTGATATCGTATTCTTCATTCCATTATCCCTTTATGCGCTTCATGTCCCGCTGGGATGTTATCACAAACAGATGAAACTACAACACTCCAGGATATCCCCGATGTATACGGTAGCAAAAAACCAGAATCAGTTTATACAGTGTAATACATTCTATCGGTGTAAATTTCTTAGCCTCCCATTTAAAACGCTACGCTATTTTCCACTTCTACTTTGGCATAGAGCGTACTGTGCGCATGTTAGCGTCCTGGTCCGCGTTGAGCGGACGTTAATTTTGCATAATTGCAAGGGGCTTCAAAAGATGTGATGACCTATAACATCGGGAGATAAGAACGAGATAACTAGACAAAGTTATCTATCGGTGCAACTGCAATCGCGGTTTAATTCAGATAGTTTAACAATAGGCTACGGCCAATACTATTTTTTCCAGAAATTCCAGAGCGCTTTCCAGTTAAAGCTTTAAGCAGGTGCATTCTTAATATAGCCGAAATAAGTACGAATACTTTCACGATGCCGGGTTGTTATTTCTCTATACCGATTAATTAAGAAATAACCATGATTAGTAAAACGATTGCAAGCAAGATAAATAACACCTAACCCATTCAGAACTGCACTAAATAAAATTTCCGCATCCTTTCATTTTGAGTGAGACACCCTAACTGAGGCAAAAGTGCTTTGTAGCGGTTTTATCACCTGAATAGTTAGCCCAGTACAAGGCGCTTTACATAAAATAACGACTAAAACGTCCGCTCCATGCTGTGAGTTCAATGGCTCGATG